>JAGOXX010000120.1 GCA_018059485.1 Aeromonadaceae bacterium
GACGAGTGAGCCAAGAAAGCGGGATGAAAAGGCGCTGAATTGACGGGGATCCGGATCCAGCCGCTTTTTTCTTTTATACTCGAAAGCCTCTATATGTCCCTATTGAGACACTTTGCATGCGACTCCGTGCCCTGATGGGCTTAATCTTCCTCCTTTTTGTGACCGGTAGCGCCCAGGCCATGGATAACCCATATCGACTGCTCACCTCGGCCGAATTGCCGGACTTCCTCTCCACCACACTGCCAGTATTCTGGCAACAGCATGCACAACCGGGGGAGCTGGTGGCGACCGATCATGTCCCCATCCGGTATGTTGCCCTGCGCAACCCGGCCAGCCACAACGCAATACTGCTGGTCAGCGGCCGCATGGAGAGTTACATCAAGTATCAGGAGCTGGCCTACGAACTGTTTCAGCAGGGCTATAGCGTCTATCTGTATGACCATCGCGGTCAGGGCTTCTCCGGCCGCATGCTCGGCGATCCCCACAAGGGTTATGTCGTGAACTTCGAAGATTACGTCGCGGATCTCAAGCAGTTCCGCGATCAGGTTGTGCAGGCCGATCAGCCCAACCGCCTGTTCCTGCTCTCCCACTCCATGGGGGGAGCCATCGCCGCCCGTTATCTGCAACAGTACCCGCACGATATTGACGCTGCCGTGTTGGCCTCGCCGATGTTCGGCATCGATCTGGGATTCCTGCCCAACTGGCTGGCCCGGGTGGTCACCGGATTGATGGAGTGGATCACCCAGCTGCTCGGCATCGAATCGCCCTATGCCCCCGGACAGGGACGCTATGAAGCGCTGCCATTTGCCGATAATGATCTGACCCACGATGCGCTGCGTTACGCCCAGTTCCGTGCGGTTTACCAGCACTACCCCGAGGTCCAACTGGGAGGGCCGACCGCCCGCTGGGTCAACCTGGCCATCCCGTTTGCCGAACAGGCCGTCCAGGCCGGACAGCAGATCACCACACCCTTGCTGCTCCTACAAGCGGGTGCCGATAGCGTCGTTAGCAATGACCAGCAACAGGAATTCTGTGATCAGATGCGGCTAGCCGGCCATCCCTGCACGGGCGATAAGCCTCTGACGATCGCCGGCGCACGCCATGAACTGCTCAACGAGAGTGATGAGTTCCGGATACCGGCACTGAATGCGACCCTGAAATTCTTCGAACAACACCAATAGCTTTCGAATGAAGAATGCGTTTTTAGATGGCGGTCACTTTGGGTAAACTGACCGTCCATCCCGCGCATTCAGAGGTCCGCATGTTTAAAGTCGTCGTATCCGATCTCGATGGTACCCTGCTGAACAATCAGCACCAGATCTCCCCCCATACTCGTCGCACCCTGCATCGACTGACCGCCGAAGGCATCCGCTTCATTGTCGCCACAGGCCGCCACCACATTGATGTGCAAGGCATTCGCAACGCACTCGGGCTCGAGATATTCCTCATCACCGCCAATGGTGCCGTGGTCCATGACAAGCAGGACAACTGCATCTACAACCAGACCATACCGCCGAAGCTGGCTCAGGAGCTGGTCGAAATCGAGCGCCACCCCGAGACACTCCTGCACCTGTATCAGGGTGACGAGTGGCTGGTCGAAGCCGAAAGTCCAGAGATGCTGGCCTACAACAAGGAGTCCGGCTTCAGCTATCGAGTGGTCGATCCCATCACGCTGGATAAGCAGAACATCAACAAGATCTTCTATTCCGGTGAGCACGTCGATCTGGTCGAACTGGAAAACCGTCTGCTGACCTATTACGGCGACCTGTTGAGCATCACCTTCTCGACGCCCACCTGTCTGGAAGTGATGCAAAAAGGGGTCAACAAGGGGAATGCCGTCAAGGCGGTGCTGGAACAGAACGGCTACCAGCTCAGCGATGCCATCGCCTTTGGGGATGGCATGAACGATTTCGAGATGCTCTCTATGGTCGGCCACGGCGTGGTGATGGGGAACGCCCCGCAACGTCTGAAAGATGCGCTGCCTAGCCACCCACAAGCACTGACCAACGACGAGGATGGCGTCGCCGAGTACCTGCTCTCCCTGCGTCCTTGAGGTGAATTCGCCGTAGCCCCTTCCCTAGGGGCTCGATGGCGGCATCTTTGCCGCCATCGGTTGGCTCAACAGGCGCGCTCTGCGTCACGAACCAAGGGCCATTGCCCCATGGCTGGCGTTTTACCTGGTTTCGGGCAGACTGTATCTTAGATAGAGCCTGGTTCGAGCCGGGTTCCCTGCCCTTTCGGGCCTTGATTGAACCACAGCAAGGAACTTGTCATGCCCCTACGACACCTCTCCGCACTGCTTTGGCTGGGGCTCTGCGGATTCGTCACGGCCTGTAGCTCAAACAGCACGCCACCAGCGCCAACCCCGACACTCTCCGGGGCGGAAGTGCCGAGCAATGCTCTGTTTCGCGGTCAATTGAGTCGCCTGGAAAATGGGGAAGCCAGTTTCACCCCCTGCCAGAGCAAGGAGTCCTGGCGTTTCATCGCCGAGCCCGCCTTCTGGCAACGCTGGGCCCAGCTGGGTAACCCCTCGCAACTCTATGCCGAGCTCGAAGGCCAGCTGGCGTTGGGTGCCGAGCGTGGAGGTGCGTTGGAACTGACGCTGAGCCAGGTTGACCACCTGAGCACGAATGGCCAGGGCTGCCAACGGCAGACCGATTTCGCCTTCCGGGCGGCGGGAACCCAACCCGCCTGGAACGTGACCCTGCAGGGAGGTTCCGGACTCTTCAGTTCGCCAGGCGGCAGTAGCAGTTACCAGTTAACCAGCAGTCAACTCGCCCCGGATGGCCACCTGGATCTGGCGTTGACCAGCCTCGGGGGGGAAGAGGCCAAGCTGCAGTTTATCCCGGCTCTCTGCTCGGTGAGTGATAGTGAAGTCTGGGGCTACAAGGTGCTCTTCGAACAGGGGGATACTCACTATCAAGGCTGCGGCGAACGCGGCAGGCCCCTGGCATCCCTGCTACCACCGGCCGACTGGTCCGGGTTAGCCAGCGACATGCAGGCCCAGGTCGGCCTGACGCTGAGTCCGGAACACCTGGCAACGCTGACCTATTATCGGGACACAGGCCCCAAGGTCGAGTATCAGGGAGCCTGGCAGCCGACGGAAGGCGGCATCGAGTTGCTGTTTAATCAACGCAATGGCTGGGGAGCCAGTGAACGGATCCCGCTACAGCGCCATGGCGATCGCCTGCAGGCAGACTACACGATGCTCAACGGCGGCAAGGTCTACTTCGAGAAGCCGCTGGTGTTACAGCCTGGAACCCCGGCTCTCCCGGTAGCCCCCCAGGATCAATCCAGCGCCCATGACAGTCTGAATCCGACCCCGACCCAGGCCGCATTCACCCCCGTGGTGCTGCAACCCGTCACCCAGGTCGATGGCAGTATCCAGCAAGCGCTGCTCGACTACTTCCGGATCAACCAGAGCACGTCGACCGGCACCAAGTATCGGGCGATTACCTACGATCTGAATGGTGATGCCTACCCAGATGCCATTATCCAGATGAACTGGTGCGACACCAGTGGATGTGTCTGGCTGCTGTTCCAAGGCTCCATCGACGGCTATCGCTTCCTCAGCCGCATCGAAGGGCTGCACAGCCCCCTGCTGGTCGCACCAACCCTGACGCACGGCTGGCACGATCTACTGGTACAGAGCGATACCCTGCACTGGGTCGCACTGCACTTTGATGGCGTCAGCTATCCCAGCGCCTTGAGCGGAGCCAGCGCCACCGAGACGCCGGCCAGCAACAGTCACAGCGAGTTGCGTTTCGATAGCGGAAACTGGCTGACATTGCCCTGATGGCTCGGCAGTCATAGGCAACAACAATCCGGGGGCGCCAAGCCCCTCATGCCAGTCAGTTAGCGAGAGAGAGATAACCTTTTGAGCCAACCGTTGGCGGCAGGGATGCCGCCATCGAGCCCCCAGGATGGGTTTACGGCGAGTTGGCGAGAGAGGTTGTCTCTCCCGAACCGCTTAATTGACAAGTAGTTGCGCTAGGCCCCCGGTTATTTGCGATAACGCTAAGAGACCCACGCCTCAGAGCACCACACCCACCTCGCTACACTCCATGACCTCTTCATGCTGCGCCGCCTCTTCCCAGGCCAAAAACAGCGGGTCAGAAAGAACTGTGGTCACATAGGCCTGCGACAGAGGAGGAAGCTCGACGCCATAGGTGCGGAATCGGCTGGCCACGGGAGCAAACATCGCATCAGCGATGCTCCAGTGACCAAACAGCCAAGGCCCCTCGGTACCATGCTGGAGCCGGCACTCTTCCCAGATGGCGATGATGCGCGCTATGTCAGCATCAAGCGTCGCCGTCGAGGAGACATGGCGGCCAGTGGCTCGCACATTCATCGGCATCTGTTGCCGCAAGGCCTGAAAACCGGAATGCATCTCGGCGCTGATGGCTCGGGCTTTGGCACGTCCAAGTACCGAGACAGGCCACAGCCGGGGCTCCAGCTCGGCCAGATATTCGGCAATGGCCAGCGAATCCCAAATGGCGGTTTCCCCCACCAGCAAGACGGGCACCCGACCCGCGGGCGAGAAGCGGGCCACCTGGTGTTTGAAATCAGCCGCCTGCAGTTGCAACGGCAGCTCATGAAAATTCAGCCCACTGTGGCTGGCAACCAGCCAGGCCCGCAGCGACCAGGAAGAGTAATTCTTGTTGCCAATCACCAGCGTCAATGCCGACAT
>JAGOXX010000121.1 GCA_018059485.1 Aeromonadaceae bacterium
GTCAACTGCTGATAGCTCATGGTGATACTGCTTTTACTTTGGCGAGCAGAAGGGTACCACCAATCAGCAGTTGGCCACCTCTCGCCATTCATCCATGAGTGTCGCACTTATTATCTGAATTCCCGATCCACTCGGAACAGGTTCGCCAGCGTAAACAGCATCGCCAATTGATTGTCGTTCTTCATCAGCCCCTTGTACCGCGCTTTGACGAAGCCAAACTGACGCTTGATGAGCCGGAATGGGTGTTCAACCTTGGCTCGGATGCTGGCCTTGAGTCTTTCAAACTGGATAACGGCCTTGTTCTTGCGCGGACGTTGTTTGAGCGCTTTGACCTTGCCTGGGCGTTCGGTAATGGCCCATTCGACCTTTACCCCAGCCAACTCCTCACGCTTGGGTGCCCCTTGGTAACCGGCATCACCAAACACAAATTCCTCCTTCCCGTGCAGCAGATTGCCGGCTTGATTGAGGTCGTGCTCATTGGCCGCGGTGGTTGCCAGGCTATGGGTCAGGCCGCTTTTGGCATCGACGCCGATATGGGCCTTCATGCCAAAGTGCCACTGGTTGCCCTTCTTGGTTTGGTGCATCTCGGGGTCGCGCTGCTGGCGCTTGTTTTTGGTCGAACTGGGGGCCTCGATGATAGTGGCATCAACCAAGGTCCCCTGAGTCATCATGATGCCGGCGTCAGAGAGCCACTGATTGATGGACTCGAAGAGCTGGCGAGCCAGTTGGTGCTGCTCCAGCCGATGGCGGAAGTTCATGATGGTGGTACGGTCAGGGATAGCTTGGTCGAGGGAAAGCTTGGCAAAGAGGCGCATGGAGGCAATCTCGTAGAGCGCGTCCTCCATCGCTCCGTCACTGAGGTTGTACCACTGCTGGATGCAGTGGATACGCAACATGGTCTCCAGCGGATAGGGGCGACGACCATTGCCGGACTTGGGATAAACGGGCTCAATCACGGCCAGCATTCTTGACCAGGGCAGCAACGCCTCCATACGGGCAAAGAACGCTTCTTTTCGAGTTTGACGGCGTTTGCTGTGGAACTCGCTGTCGGCAAATGTCAATTGATGAGTCACGTTGAGCTTCGTCCCTGATGCCAAAATGATGTGGCGATGATCTCACATCAAGGACTTGTTCGCACCTTCCCCAGCGTTTGAGCTCCTCGCTGATGTATTCCGGACCGTTATCACAGCGGATGGCCGCCGGTTTGCCACGCCACGCTATCACCTGCTCCAACGCCCGTTTGACCCGCGAGACGGGAAGCGAAAAATCGACTTCGATACATAACGCTTCCCGGTTGAAATCATCTATCACATTGAACAACCGCACCGAGCGTCCATCGGACAGCTGGTCATGCATGAAGTCCATCGACCAGCAGGTATTGGGTTTTGCAGGAACCGCCAACGCCGCCGGTTTTGCACGCACCAGCCGTTTCCTGGGTTTTATCCGCAGGTTGAGCTCCAGTTTCCGATAAATCCGGTACACCCGCTTGTGGTTCCAGCCAAACCCTTTGACGTTGCGCAAATAGAGGAAGCAGAGCCCGAAGCCCCAGTTGCGCTGGCTGGCTGTGATGCGCAGCAGCCAGTCGGCGATGAGCTGGTTCTCTTCGGCCAGTACCGGTTGGTAGCGATAGCAGCCTTCGCTGACCCCGAACACCCGACAGGCGAGCCGGATGGAGAGGGCGCAGTGAGCGACCGCCTGGGTGGCCATCTCCCGGCGGGTAGATGGCGTCACCACTTTATTGCCATGGCCTCCTGGAGGATGTCGGCTTTGAGGCGCTCCTCGGCATACATCTTCTTGAGGCGGCGATTTTCCTCCTGGAGGTCCTTGAGACGAGCCATGAGGGAGGCGTCCATGCCGCCGAACTTGGCGCGCCACTTGTAGAAGGTGGCGCTGCTGATGCCATGCTCGCGGCATAGCTCGGGGATGGGTGGCGGCGGGCGAGTTGGCCGCCCAGTTTCCTCATTGGGAACAGTTGCACAGCATTGGCGTGGCCATCTCTTATCGCATTGAAAACATGAAAAAAGCCACCCTTGAACATCACTACTTCATCTGTTCAAAAACGCTGGAGCGGGATGAGTTTTCTCGGGCGGTGCGTGGGCACTGGGCCATCGAAAATAGCCTGTACTGGGTACTTGGTACTGGATGTCACGATGGGCGAGGATGATTGCCCAATCTATCGGGGTGATGCGGCAGAGATTTTAGCGTGCATCCGGCACATGGGGCTGAACATGCTCAGGGCCGAGACTTCACGTAAGGCGAGCGTAAGACGGAAGCAAAAAATAGCAGGAATGAGCAGCGAATATCTGGAAACGGTACTCAATGCGGGCCTGAAAAAATTGGGTGAATTTTAACAAAATGTTCACGCTCTCACCCTGGGGCTAAAGGTATAATGACAGTTGGCATATCGATGTCTCATTGCTGCCCCCCCTAAATGGGGTGGATCATAGATCATTGTATTTTCTACAAAAAAAATTTTCCATCGAGTTTTAATGACGTCTAATGCTTTTTTAATGCTGTATAAAAACCGGTGCTTGATACTCTCTTGCGACCATTATTGGCGAATAAAAACTATTCAAGCCGATAGGCACACAGTTCAAGGAAGAGCTCCATGACGACAGAGATTCCATTGGTACTCGTGACCGAAGGCAATGTTCAGGCGACGACCTTCACCACCTACCTGATGGCCCAACTCGGTGAACCAATACGCCTGATTAGCCATCCCGATCAACTATTGGCTATCGAGAATTGCAACCTGTTCCTGATCGATCTGGACTATCTCAAGTCGAGCCAGCAGTTTGGCTGGAGCCGGGATATAGCCGCCTTCGAATCGGCCAGCACGATATTACTCAATGCGCCGACCAGCACGGATCGCGATCTGCTGCTGCTGTGGCCCAATACCAGCGGTCTCTTCTTTCGTCAGGATCCCTTGGATCACTTGGTAGCCGGTATCAAGAAGGTGATGCTGGGGGAGTTTTGGATCCCGCGTCATCTGATGTGCGAGCTGGTCCATTATTACCGACAGGGCATGGAGCCAGCCCAACGCAGCCAGAATCTGCTGACGGTCCGAGAGCGCGAGATCATTCGCTATTTGATGACGGGAGCCTCCAATACCGAGATAGCTGACACCCTGTTTGTCAGCGAGCACACCATCAAGTCCCACCTTTATAACGTCTTCAAGAAGTTGAACGTCAAGAATCGGTTGCAAGCCGTGAGCTGGGCTAAAGATTACCTCGATATGACGAGCTCCTACTGATGCGAACTTGGCTGCTCTGTCTCTGGTTGATCTCTGGTGCCCTAGCTGCCAATGAAGGGGATGCCAACACGCCTCTGGAATCGCTGCAACCCGAGCAGGAGAGCGACAGGATAGAGATTGGGGGTCTGGTGATAGACCGTACCTTCACCCGTTTCGGTCAGGTTTTTTATCATCACTTCAGCCGATTGCGAGAGGACGAGGATCCGAATGCGCGGGAGAACATCACCATACATGAGCGGCCGACTGCGCGCTGGGGCAGCCTGATCTGGATCACCCACAATCGCAAGGTGCTGTTTAGGACGGCCCTCTCCCCGGTGCGCAGTCAGGGAGAAGCTGCAGCGCAGCAGGCCTGGGTCCAAGTGAACGAAATTTTACAACAGCAGAAGGTCGCCATCCTGTTCATGGATACCTTCGATCTGGAACACGATGAACTATAAGGATATAGCATATGTGCTCACGCCTCCTGCTTCTGGCACTGACGGTCAGCATGACCGCTTCTGCCTCCGAGCTTATCTATCGGCCTACTAACCCCAGCTTTGGCGGTAACCCGCTCAACAGCAGTCATCTGCTGGGCACGGCTAACGCCCAGAACGACTACAAGGATCCCTCCACTGGCAGCAGCAGCGGCACCTCGGCTCTGGACAGACTCACCTCCAGTCTGCAATCGCGGCTGGTGAGCCAACTGCTGGCCGACATCGGCAAGGATGGCAGTCAAAGCGGTAGCCTGGTCACCGACGAGTTTGCGATCAATGTGGTGGATGAGGATGGCACTCTTGCCGTTTCCATTACCGACAGATCGACGAATGAAACCACCATGATAGAAGTGAATGGCCTGATCGCCGACTGAGGACGTTATGACAAGGACACCGTTATTTACCGCCCTGCCTTTGCTCGCCACCCTGTTTACCCTAGGGGGCTGCGCCACTCATATAGGTTCTCCCGAGCCGGATGAGAAGGCAACCCTGATGCCAAGATCCATCTCCTATAAAGAGCTGATCAGCCTGCCCAAGCCCAAGGGCAAGATAGTGGCCGCCGTTTATGATTTTCGCGATCAGACCGGTCAGTACTTACCTGCCCCGGCCTCTAACTTCTCCACAGCCGTAACTCAGGGGGGGGTCGCCATGCTGAGCACGGCGCTATGGGACTCCCAGTGGTTCGTTCCCCTGGAGCGGGAAGGGCTGCAAAATCTGCTGACTGAACGCAAGATAGTGCGAGCCACACAGAACAAGCCCAATGTTCCCGGCAATAATCAGCATCAATTACCCTCCCTGATGGCGGCCAATATTCTGATCGAGGGCGGCATAGTCGCCTATGACAGCAATGTGCGCACCGGTGGAGCCGGGGCCAAGTACTTTGGGATAGGGGCGAGTGGCGAGTACAGGGTCGATCAGGTGACTGTCAACCTGAGAGCGATCGATATTCGCTCCGG
>JAGOXX010000026.1:0-11537 GCA_018059485.1 Aeromonadaceae bacterium
TTTTCATTCACTTCTATTCCAGCGATCTAGGCAGTTTAAATTCACTAAACAGTTTTAGGTCTGTCAGCGGGGCGAGCGTGAGCAGCCGATACTTCATCTCTCCGCCATCAACTTGAAACTCGAGTTCCGTGCCCGTTGCGTCGATCGGTCTACTTCGTGCTTGCTGGAGTAGTCGGAAAATGGCCCAGCGGCCCGACTCCTGGATGCTGCGAGGGGATTGCTCTTTTGCCGTAGACACCAGCGTTAGCTTACTGCCTCCAGCACCCTCCTCACTGTTTGGCCAGATAAGCGCAATCTCGGCTTGCTGATCGTGGTGATAGTCGATCAGCTGGCCATCGAGGTTGAGTATGCTGCGGCGCTTGTTCGCTGAGAGTTGTAAGGGTTGGATGGCAAACTGCACCTCCAATTTTCCTTGTTCATTGAAAAATTGGCGGCGGATCTGCTGAATCTGAGCTGCCGATCGTTGCAGTGATTGCCAGCTCTGAGGGGTTGATTCGTCCTTTGCCTCATCACTTACATGCTCTGCCTGGTTGTTGAGTTCAGGAGCCAAAACGAGTAACTCTTCTTGATAAAAGTGGTCAAAAACTCCATCGGGACCAAAGAAGTATTCCATATCTGCCAGCGTTACATCTTGACGGGCTAGTGGGTTGAACGGATATCGATCGGCAATTCGTCGATCGTATTCGGCCACAACCTCCTGTTGCCACCGCCTATTCACTACTTGCAATCCTCGTTGCAGGCGCTGGCCGTTTGCATTATCTGTGAGCGCTTGTATCCAATGATTGAGTGGCGTCGGTAGTGTTTGTGCGTGTAGACGGAGCTGGGTTATTGGGTCACGGCTTGTGTGATTTTTCAGTGCTTGCCATGCGGAGACGCCCTGATCCTCGGCAGTAAGCAGTGGTCTCAGGTAGCTCTCCAGCTCGCCGAGTTCTCTCTGTAGTGTACCGATTGTATTGCTGGTTTCGGAGTCAGAACCGGCAAATCGTACCAGTGGATACCAAGGGTATGGCTCTTCGCCAGAATGTGTACTTGGCATATCGAACCTGAGTGGCTGGTCCGGATTACTCGGGTATGCAGCCTGTGCAATTCTGGCGTCCGGCCAGTGGGATTGGAGCTTGTTAAGCCAGTGCGCCAACGGCTGGGACTGGTCATTGAGCAGGGCTAGCTGCATCAATAATTGTTCTGCGCTGGATGCCGAACTCCAGCTCAGATTGTCAAATGTGCGTTTCCAGTATTCAGCCGCATCGTGTTGATATATCTGGTTAACTTTGTTCGATAATCCTTCGCTTTCCTCGGTAGCTGCCTCGTCTGATATGCCGAGTACCCAATAGTCAAACGTGGCTTGTTGCTGCAACTCTGACTCATGGACCGATAGGTAATGAAGACCGTGACTGGTGAACCACTCAGGTATTTGTTTCGTCTCTTCGTCTGCGGCTGACAGCAGCTTGGTAAAGGGTTCGGAAGGATCATTGACCAATGGGAGTGGGGTCGTCAGCACAGCGCTGGCCTGATCTCTGATTCCTTGGTAGAGGCGTTGGGCCATGGGGGTTTGTCGTGATTCGCTCTGGGCTGTCAGGATCCCGGCTGCGTATGGCGCATAGCGATGGATGGCCTCTTGGTCTCCATTTTGCCTCGCTTGGTACCAGTTGGTGTGGTTTAAGGCGTACGCCAAATGTTGATGTACTCTCTTGCGCGTTTCTTCGCCGATGGCTGGCTCTCCTGCCTCGTTTAGCAACTCGTCGAGATGCTGGTCGATATAGGCCAGCGCCCACTCAGGATGGTGATTCTGCGGGTCGTCTAGAATGCGCATGACAGTCAGTAGCGTCATTTGCTCATAGCTCCCAGCCTGGGTTTCGAGTAGCCGATCGTGCAAAGCTCGCATCACGCCGGGAAGCAGGGTTTGATATAGGCGGTCCAGGTAGTTGTTATCCAGTGCCTGCTGGAGTGTTCGCCCTTGATACAACCCCATGTCGGCCAGCCAATCGGGTAATGCCCTCCCAGGTTTTGATCTCAGTTGATCCTTGGGTGGCTGCTCCCAGAGTGCCAGCTGATCAAGACCCAGTGCCCGTTCGGCGGGTTGGACTACGGGTAGGAAGCGACTTGGGCTGGCGAGTTGGCTGAGTAGTTGTTCGCCGGTTTGGCGGTTGAGATGAAAATAGTGGTACCACCCTGCCACGAGGGCTATGCCACAGAGTCCCATGGCCAGAAGTGCGCTTTGTCGCTGGCGCTGGTGTTGTCGCCGGTAGCCTGCTGCTATCGGAGTGCTTGTCAGTTCAGGTATTAATGCCTCCTCGAATAGCCCGTTTAGGCAAACAGCCGCTGGGGTTTCAGGTGCCAGAGCGCCCTCTTCACCGAGTAGCTGATAGTGCTGGTTCAGCGTTTGTTGCGGATCCGAGGCCTGGGCGGAATAAACACCATGGCTGCCGAGGAAGAATCCTCGCATCTCTATGGGCTGGGTGAGCGGGATGATGCTTGCAAGCCACTGTGACGTGATGCTCCAGAGTTGCCGGATCTGCTGCTGAAACTCAAATAAGCCTTCCCGCATTTCCAGGTTGGCGGCCTGCATCAGTAACTGAGGCTGATCCCTATCGAGTTGCCGATACCATTGTTGCCAGAACTCTGAAAGTTCTTGCTGCCATTCGGAGGGTGTCCGTTGACTGAAATGGGTTCCTAGCAGGGTTTCCGCTCCATGTGCTCCCAGTAGCCGATGCCATGCGTGATACCCCGCAATGCTTTCCAGGTGCGTCGCACATACATAAAGCCTGGTGTGAGTCTGTAACTCGACTGAGATTTCGCGCAGGGTCCTTGATACCCGCTTCGCTAATTGTTGTTGTTCAGTCGGCTCTGTGTGCGCAAACCAGGAGAGGTCCAGCAGCAAGAGGATGCCATGCACTGGATGCTTGGGTCTGAACAGTCGCAATTTTTCACAGAGGCTATGCCAGTGCCCATGGGGGGCATCATCGGCTTTGCGATTGGCGTTTAGTTCCCAGGTGGTTGCAGTTTCTCGCTTGTTGTCCCTGAGCTCGATGATGAGCGCCTGTTCGGCGATCCAGGCATGAAAGGATCGATCGGCTTCCTCGGCGTGGTGGGGCTGAGCCCTCGACGCTTGCTCCAAAAATGCTGGAATCGCTACCCCGTTCGGGTTGAGCAACAGATACCAGGGTTGGCGGTGCGCTTTGCTCAACGGGCCGACCCACGCCAGCTCTTTTTGTGGGCAATTAGTCGTTGTCCGGTTTGCTGACGGAGCGGACTGAGCCTCTCCGTGGCGATTCAGTAGTCGCCGGGTCAGTGAGTGCAGCACTCTGAAGTAGCGTGGCATGGGTCTCTTCTCTCCTCGGTGGTCATGGCATCGGGCAGCGCAGACAGGCCTGGTTCAACCGGTTGAGTAACTCGGGTTCCCAGTCATAGAGGCTGATTTGTCGGGCTTGTTGGCGCAATGTGTCGTAGTAGAGGGCGGCAATGCCGATGTTTTGTTGCTGCTCCAGTTGACGCGCCAGCTGGTATTGCAGTTGGAAGCGCTCCTTGAGGGGGAGTGCGGTTCGGAGGCTGGCATCGAGCAGGGCCAGATCGATCACCGATTCTTCCTCGGGTGATTGAGCATGGGCTGGGTTCTCCGGAGTTTGGTTTTCACCCGCTAGCCACGCGGCGCTCTCATCGCTCAGGAAGGGGGTCCCATCGGCGAAGTGGAAGTTCCTCAGCTGTGGCAAGCGCTGCAGAAGCTGGTTGAGCTCTTGGCGAATCGCCAGCGCGACTGTGGTAAAACCTAGCAAGCTGGCTATCTGTGCGGACAGGGCATGGCCGTCGAACCAGTAGGGAGTCACTGTCGTACTCTGTTCTACCTGTGGCCACACGGCATGACCATCCAGTCTCAGGGCCGCACGATAGTCAGCGATCCGATCCCGATCGGGTGGGGACAGCGTGGTTCTTTGTGGCGCACACTGTTCGGGCAAGTCGCGGATATGACTCCATATGGCATGCCGACGCAAGCGATAGCCGAGCGGATTGGCTGGGTCTTGCTGGCATAACTGAGCGGCCGTCAGGAGCAAGGTCTGACGCCAGGAGCGAGGTGACGGATCCGCCGGGTGTTGGTGCTGTTCATCTACTCCATTTGGAGCTAATTGAGGCGCGCTGGTTGTGCTTGGTGCGACGGGGATGCTCGCCATCGGTGAGGATACGCTTGGGCCGCTCTGTTGAACGGCTGTGCTGAGTCGTAGCGCGAGTCGCTGCAGTTCAGGGGGCGATAAGTGATTCAAGGCCTGTAGTTGTTCACTCTCAGCACAAAGTAACTGCCACCTTGTCTGATCTGAAACGGTCGGCAGCCGCTCACAGCAAAGAACCAGGCGTTCGAGAGTTTGGCGCAACAGACGCAGGTGGTGCTGGTCTTGTGCTCCGCCGGGGGCCAAACATTGCCACCAGACTCTCAGGAGTTGGCAGGCAAGCAGGGCGGTTGCATCCTGAGTGGTGGGCAGCAGGGCGCGAATCAAGAGGGCGAGTAGACGCAGATCCTTGCTGCGATGTTCCAGCAGTTGTAGCGCCAATTCGCAGACCTGATCCCGATCGACACTGGATTGCTGCAGGGTTCCCAACTTCCTGGCTTGCTCCTCCAGATATTCCCAGCGGGGATCGGTCCAAAGGGTGTCGGCTCTTTGCATCTCTTCGGGAGAGAGCGGCGCCAGCAACCGCTGACACCAAGGGTGTTCCGCGGGGATGACAGTGGTTGGCATGGGCGGCATCACCAGTGGCAGGCCTGGCGCAGAGGCCGCAACTCGCTAGCCAATCCCTGCAGCGGAATGGTGTAGCGGATGCCTTCGGCATCCGCCAGCTGCAGGAGCGCGGCATCTTGCCACTGCTTGAGGTGGTCAATGGCGGTCAGACCTCGCCCGGCTTCCAGGAGTCTCAGTTGTTGCCGCAAAAACCAGCTGACTGGCTGCGGTTTCCCATCGATCAGCGTGGTCGGGGCTGTCTGGGTGAGTGGCCATGGGGAGGAAAGATGAATGGTCAAATGAGTGATCCGATTCTGGCAGCGGATCTGCAGGGTTGCCCCTTGGCTTTGGCGGCTCAGCGTGATCGTGTCGGCATCGTGGCTGAGTGCAAACGATGTGAGTTGGGGAGCGGGGTGGGTGACGGAGCTGAGCGTTGGCTGCCGAGCCGCCTCCCGGTCGTAACAGGCTAGTCGTGACAGCGGCGAGAGATGCTGCTGGCACACTTCGCTTGCCGGCTCGCAGGCCAGGCAGCCCATCGAACAAACCCATAAGCAAATGCTCCGCAGATGAAGTTTCATCAGGGCATCTCCAATTTTTGGCACTTGTGATCCAGTGTGCGCTTGGGGAGTCCGAGGCTGGCGGCCGTCCGGCCTCGATGCCCCTGATAAAAATTCAATCGAGCGCCGATCACCTCGGCCTCGAAAAGTCGTAACGCCAGACGTAGATCACGAATATGGTGGAACTCATCCTGCGCAGGGCCACTGTTTGCCAGCCTGTGTTGCCAATGCTCCGGCAGAGCCGTGAGGCCGAGGGGGTTGCCCTCGGCCGTATGGGCACAGAGGACCTCCAGCAGATTCCGCAGTTCCCGGACATTGCCCGGGAAGGCGTAGTGTTCCAGCTGATGGAGCAGCGTCGGCTCCAGGGCTCCCCAACGCCGTTGCTGCTGCCTGGCGATCAACTGGAGAAAGTGGTGGCAGAGCGGGGATATATCCTCACTGCGTTCCCGCAATGGAACTAGGTGGATCTGAAACTGGCACATGCGATGGTAGAGATCGGCACGAAACCTCTGCTCGTCGATCCGCTGTGCCAGCGGTTGGTGTGTGGCAGCAACCAGGCGAAAGTCGGCATGTTTTTCCAGACCGCTCCCTAATGGTCGATAGTGGCGACTTTCCAACACCCGCAGCAGTTTGGCTTGCATGGGTAGCGGCATGTCTCCCACCTCGTCGAGAAACAGGGTTCCCCCATGGGCCTGGGCCAGCAGCCCCGTCTGATGCTGCAGGGCACCGGAGAAGGCTCCCTTCTGAAAACCGAACAATTCACTCTCGATCAGGCTCTCCGGGATTGCCGCACAGTTGATGGCGATGAAAGGGCCATGGGCTCTGGGGGAGAGGTCATGCAGCAGACGGGCGACAACCTCCTTGCCTGTACCTGTTTCCCCCTCGAGCAGGACGGAGAGCTGATGTTGGCTTGCCAGGCGGATCTGTTGGCGTAGCGTTTTCGTCTGTCGTGACACCCCAATCAGTCTGGATGCAAGCGGATTCTGGTCTCTCTTCGGCGCATCAACTCTCGGCGATGGATCTCGGTTCTGGGGCATGTGCTCTCCTGTCTGCAGTGGCTTGGATGGTCTCTAGTGGAGTGGTGGCAGTAAGAGACGCAGTATCTGGGCACTTTGTTGCGCCAGGCTCTGATGAAAACCGAGGAACACCAGCATCAGCAGCAGGAACAGCCCCAGGCCATAGAGCT
Organism: Aeromonadaceae bacterium; assembly: GCA_018059485.1. Lineage (GTDB taxonomy): Bacteria > Pseudomonadota > Gammaproteobacteria > Enterobacterales > Aeromonadaceae > Pseudaeromonas. Next base: position 6,447 of record JAGOXX010000026.1, read on the forward strand.
TCAGAGAAAGTGGTTGCCGATCGCTGGTGGTCATGGGTTGGGGTTGCGGTGTCAGATGAAGGGTGGCGGCATGACGAGTCGAGAGGCCCGGATAGAGCAGCTGATGAAGCTGGGTCTGCAGACGACGAAGGGCCACTTCACCCTGAGGTTGGATCCGGTAACGCCCCTCATAGCCAAGACATAGAGACAGGTGGGCAAATTGCAGCAGCTCCTGATGCGATTCGGGTTGCATCATCAAACGCTGCAATCGCACGAAAAATTGTTCTCCTCCCCAACTTTCGTTGTGGAAGCGGGTCAACAGGGAGTGGCTCGACCAGCTGCCTTGGCTTCCCCACCGCTGGCTCATGACCGCTTCATCCAGCACACAGCAGAGCAGATAGCGAAAATCATGAATGGTCTGTGGGTCATACCCTAGATGGACCAATTGAGGATCCAGAGCCTGGATCTCGCTGCTGACCTGCTGGTAGAGGCTGGTTTCTTGTGCTGGCCGGGCTTGGCGCCGGAGCTGGATCATCAGCAGGAGTAATGGCGTGGCGAGCCTGATCAGCGGGTTTGGTTCTCCACTTGATGGGGGGCGGTATGTCGATTGACTCGTCGCCACGACTGGATTGGCTCTTTGCAAAATCATGTGCATCAGATTGCTCCTTGTTGATCGCAGCATCAGCCGCGGATAGCCCAGAGCTGAAGCTCCAGGGCCGGGAATTCGCCAGCGATATGCAACGCCAGGTGCGAAGCCTCGAGCAGTGCGTGCCACTCGTCGGGTTGAGGTTCGAGCTGGAAGTAACTGAAGCCGGCGTGGTAGGGCAGATGGCGCGGTACGACGGGCAGAGCATGGAGCGGTATGCCGGGCAGCTGAAGGGCAATCAATTCGCGGATCCGTTCCGGCGTTGCGATCTTGCTTTGCAATGGGAAGTGCTGACGCAGCTGATCCAGAGGCATCTGGGCTTTGATGGCCAGCACCAGGGTGACAGGTTCGTCTCCGGTCAGTTCATGCAGCGAGCTGACCCAGATCCGGTAGGGCTGCGGTTGTAGCGGCAGCGGTATGGCGCGTGGGGCTATGACGGTCGCCAGGGCTAGCCGCAGCTGACCGAGCAGAGGCGTGAAGCAGACCTGTGGATCCAGATGTTGATAGGGGATGAGTTCCTCTGGCAGTCGCTTCTCGGCGGTGAAGGTGGCGAGCTCGGCGGTTAACTGGGCCAGCGAGGTAAATAGTCTCTCCGGGTGCAGGTGAGGTACCTCGGCCAGATGAGTCAGCAGTGGCCGATAACGGTTCACCAGCTGCAATAGCAGTAGGTCATGCCATTCGGCTATTTCCTGGTGCTGGGGGGCGGCCAGCCGCTGACTCAGATGGCGAGCGCGCTCCGTCAGTAGAGTGGTGATCTCCTGCAAGGCTCGCTGTAGTGGCGGCATCACAGATACTGCTAACCCACAGGGGAGGAAGTTCGGATCCAGTAGCAGACTTCCATCGGCTTGACGGGCGAGCAATCGGGCAATCGGTAGCGTCAGGTAGCCTGTTCGATCCTCCTGCTCCAGTAGCAGACAGGGCTGTAATCGAGCCAGCTCCAGCTCGGCGCTCTGGCTATTCGGGGTGGACTCATCGCTGACCGTCTGGGGGTGGCCGGTATAGCGGCATGAGCTTCGATTTCCATCCACTGGTAGCGCCAGGTAGATGAGTTGATTGGGCCGTGAATCCTCGGTCAGTCCCCGTGGTGTTGGCTGCATATCCTCATCGGGAAACCGACAGAAGGTTCCGTCGGCAAAGAGGGCGCTCCCCTGGATCACTGCGATCTGGCCTGCGTGAAGATGCTCCTCACTGATCTGCAGTTGCAGTACACCCTGATTGAAGCATGCCATGGCGTGCAGACGATTTTGTAGCAGATAGTCCCAGTGGCGTTGTTGTTGCTGAAAGTGCTGGGGGCGAACAAACAGCCCTTCGCGCCAGATGACCCGGTTATGAGTGGTCGTCATCACTCCTCCTCCCGTTGCAGTTGCACGCTGCTGGCCTGCAGTCGCACCAGTAGTTGGTAGTTGTGACCTGTCGGCTGGACGCGGATCAGCTGACGCCATTGTGATCGTTCGGGATCGGCATAGTGGGCAATGACGCCGAGATAGCGAGTCTGAGGGGCGAGAGGTTCCATGGGCAGATAGCGGAACTGGCCCGGGAGCAGGGTGTAGTCCTGGTGATCGAGGTAGTTTTTATCGAGCGATTTGGGGAGATCCTGCCGCAATTGGTCGTAGTCACTGGCCAGCAGCCGCGACTCTTCGGCCAGCTGAACGATCTGCAACTCCAGCGGGTTAGCTTGTCCCTCGGTGCTCTGATTGAGGGTATCGTCTGCAACCAGGGCTATGCCGAGTGTCGATGGCTGATCACCGGGTTTGCCGACCTGAATATCCGGATCCAGCATCACTTGCCCCATCTTGCTTAAGGTGCTGCAACTGCAGAGGGGGACCAGGAGCAGGAGCGTGTAGATTGGAATAGATGACATGGGTTACTCCTCGACCGAGAAAGTCAGGCTGGGGTTGGTAGTTGGCTGGGCGAGAAAACAGCTGCGGCCGAGCAGAGCTCTCAGGCTCTGACCAAGATGCCAGCTCGGCGCCTCTTTTGGCGCCAGCTCCAGGTACAGATCCCAAGCCAGTTGGCCATGCAACCGCTCCGCAATCAGTTGGCGAAGCTTGGGCAGATCTCTCCCCGCGGGCAGCAATCGATGAAATTGCTCCAGCGTGAGCTGACGGAGCTGCAGGCAAAATTTCCCCGCACAGTCTGCGACTGAACCTCCGAGCAGCAGACTCCCCCCCAACGCCATGTTGTGGACTCCCAACCGATTCTGTTGGTCGGCGGGAATGGATACCCGGCGGTATTGCCAGGGGCGGATGCTCACCTGCGGATACCCAAAACAATGGCGGATGAGGTGACACAGCAGTGTGGCTGGCTGACCTGGTGCTGCCAGTAGCGGCAGTTCGCTGAGCCACTGTTCGCTCGTTATGTTCCCTGGTGCAGGTCCAGTGATAGCCAATAGAGAGCGAGAGATGGGATCGGCTCCACCGGGTCGTGCGCGCAACTCGTAACGGTACTTGCGCCAGATCCGGTGTAGCAGGGTCAGCCAGCGATGATGGAAGAGATCGAAAAAGGCGCCGAGTTGATGGTGTTGCTGAAGCTGTTGCCAGGCCAGGAGATCTAGGTAGTAGCCGGGAAGTGGCGACTGGCCGCCATGCAGTCCGAGAAAGGCGACCTCCACGCTGGGCGTCGGTTGCAACTGGCTGCTTAGAATTTCGTGGGGAGGAAATCCCAGGTTGGCACTGACGCGAAAACGGACCGTCGGTTGGTGGGGGTCAGGCTCAAGTTCCGGATCTGCACCCAGGGCGCGCCATAGCGCTTCAACCTGAGTCGAGAATTGATAGGCGGGGCTGTGGCTCGGCTTCATAGCAGTGATTGTCCCCCGCTCATGGCGGGCCACAGGAAGTGTTCGCCGGTTTGTTGGTTGATGATCTCCAGTTGATGGAAGGCGTTGATGCTGACGTACTGGGCCAGGAAGTGGGCCAGAACAGAGCCAAACAGGTAGAGTTCCCCTTCGGAGCCGAAAGGCTGTGGATCCATAAGCAGTTGGCTGTGCACTCCTCGTATGGGTAACCCGGAGAACAGCCGTTGGCATGCCGTGGTGGTCAGACTCTGAATGGCGGCAAGCCGACGCTCTTGTTGGTGTTTCGTCTCTGGATCCGCATCGCTCTGGTAGCAGGCCAGCAGAGTTTGCAGCCGCTCTTTGTCCAGCAGGGTCTGGAAGTGATGTCCCAAGTGGTTTAGTAGTTGCCAGTGCTGGTGCTCATCGAGTCGCGGATAGCGTGCGGCTGTGGGACGCGTCAGATTGCGGCAGTTGCTGTGGGTGGGCGAGTTACCCGTGGGTAGGTGAATGGCGCCGGGTGGCAGCTGTGCGGGGCGGTCGCGATCACAGCAGGTCAGGCTGATGGAGATGCTCTCACCATCGCTGGGGATGGGTAGCGCTGGATCATCCACAAAGGAGAGGGTGTGCTGAACACCCTTGCCGTTCGGTCGCTGGCGGCTATGCAGATGGTACTGTCCATGGGGGTCCACCTCCGCATGGCGAAAGGGCGAGAAGGGTCGATAGCTAACGCGCCTCGGTTGGCTCAGCGCCTCGTCGGTGGCATCGGGTTGACGACGCCAGCTTTCAACCCGGTCGATGGCGAATAGATCGTAGGCTTCCGGATCCTGCTGGCGACAGCGCAGTGGATACTCATGGTGACGGCCATGACGGTAGATGGGCTCGGCATCCAGCGCAAACAGATTGGCCGCCGGAAAACAGTTTAACAGCAGGCTTTGGTCATTCAGGCTCAACCCGAGGGGCAGTGGCTGCTGAAAGTTGAAGTGGAGCTGGAACTGCTGGATCTCTGGTTCCGCAGGGAGCGATGGCAGTGAGGCCAGCTCGAAAAAAAGTAAGGAGTTCGCCCAAGCAAAATACTGCTGCAGCAGGCTATGTCCGGGAAACCCATGGGTCGCGCGCGGCAGCAGAGCCTCATCGGGTGCGAAGCCGAGAGGTTGCAGGCAGGCGCTGGAGAGCGATAGTTGCTGCGTACCGTACTCGAGCGTCATGCTCTGCAGCCGTTGGCGCATCCACAGATAGAGATCGCTGGCGCCGGCGAGTTCTCCTCCCAGATGCAGGGTGAGTCGCTCCAGAGCCAACTGCTCGCTCGGGAGTGGGGTGAAGAGTTGCACCGTCAGGCTCAGACGGGTGCGATCCGGGGTTACGGCCACGTGACTGCGAGCCGGATAGATCCAGCCGGCACGACAAGTGCGGAAGCGGCATGAGCGGCCGGCAATCGGTTCGCTGTCGATTTCGCAACCGGCGGCCAGCCAGACGGGGTGGTGACAGGCATGCGCTATGGGCTGAAACTGCAACAGGGTCAGGCTAGGCATGATCCGTAGCAACTGAGGAGCCACCAACTGCAACAACCCCTGGCTCAGCTCGGGAAACTGATCGTCGATACGGGCGCGTAGCGTGGCGGTCAGAAATGCGGCGCCCTCCAGCAGTCGCTCCACATCCGGATCTGCCCCGGCATGACCTAGATAGCGGCACAGGC
>JAGOXX010000026.1:11637-14873 GCA_018059485.1 Aeromonadaceae bacterium
CCCTGGCTCAGCTCGGGAAACTGATCGTCGATACGGGCGCGTAGCGTGGCGGTCAGAAATGCGGCGCCCTCCAGCAGTCGCTCCACATCCGGATCTGCCCCGGCATGACCTAGATAGCGGCACAGGCTTGGAAAGGCGGCGGCCAGTTCGCCCCCCTGTTGGCGTAGGCGATATAACTCATCCTGAAAGTAGTGCTCTAGACGCATCAGATCACTCTCCGCTCGCGCTGCAAGCCATCCAGCAGCAGGGTGAAACTGGTGAGTTGAGCCTGCTCGGCGAGGTGGATCTCGCCTTCGATATGAAACGCCAACTGCCAGGGAACCTCGGGGCTGGCCGGGTGAACCCGCACGCGTCGCAGACGTGGTTCATAGCGATTGATGCAGACACTGATGGCGTTGGCTATCTGATCGTGCAGATCGGCACCCGCCAGATGCGCCGCATTGAAGTCGCTCACTCCCAGTTCAGGAGCGCAGCGGCAACTATCGAGACGACAGTTGAGCAGCAGCTCCAGATGATGACGGATCGACTGCAATCGTAGGCCCGGATCCTCGGGGTGGCATGCAGGATCTTGATTCAACCGTTCCAGCAGGCGTTGCCGGGGTGTGGTGGCTGGCTTCATCGACTCACTCCTTGTCGAGGCGGCCGACCAGCGAGAGTTCAAAGCTGGCCCCCATGTATTTGAAGTGTGGGCGGACCGACAAGGCGACCTGATACCAGCCCGGATCATCGGCGACATCCAGCACTTGCACCTTGGCGCTGCGGAGCGGGCGGCGGCTGCGGACCTCTGCGGGCGGATTTTCTTGGTCGGCGACGTATTGGCGGATCCAGCCATTGAGTTCGCGCTCCAGATCCTGCCGCTCTTTCCAGGTACCGAGCTGTTCCCGTTGCAGCACCTTGAGGTAGTGGGCGAGTCGGTTGACGATGAACAGATAGGGGAGCTGAGTCCCGAGTCTATGGTTGAGTGTGGCTTGCTGCCCCTCCGGACTATTGGCAAACAGCTTGGGCTTTTGCACCGAGTTGGCGGAGAAGAAGGCGGCGTTATTGCTCTCTTTGCGCATGGTCAGAGCAATGAATCCCTCCTCGGCGAGTTCATACTCCCGGCGGTCGGTGATGAGAACCTCGGTTGGGATCTTGGCCTGCCGCTGGCCCAGGGCTTCGAACAGGTGGACCGGGAGGTCGCGGATCGCCCCGCCACTCTGTGGGCCTATGATGTTCGGGCACCAGCGGTACTTGGCGAAGCTGTCGGTCAAGGCTGTCGCGAGCAAAAAGGCGGTGTTGCCCCAGAGATAATGGTGTTGCTCCTCGGCGGTCTGCTCCTGGTAATGAAACCCGCGGACCGGGTTATCGTCCGGATCGTAGGGCAGGCGAGCCAGAAAGCGTGGCGCTGTCAGGCCGAGATAGCGCGAGTCCTCCGATTCGCGCAATGCCCGCCAGCGGGTATGCGTGGGCCCTTCGAACAGGGACTTCAAATCCTTGATGGCAGCCAGTTCGCTGAAGTTGTCGAGACCGAAGAAGCTAGGCGCGACCGAGGAGAGGAAGGGGGCGTGAGCCATGGCTCCAACAGCGCTCAGATGATGCAGCAGGCGGATATCAGGTGCGCTCGGGGTGAAGGCGTAATCGCCGATCACCGCGGCGATCGGTTCTCCGCCAAACTGGCCATAACCGCTGGCGTAGAGATGTTGGTAGAAGGCGGATTGGGTTGGTTCCGCCGCTTCATCGAAATTGTCCAGCAGCTCTTGCTGGGTGGCGTTCAACACCAGGATGCGGATGTTCTCCCGAAAATTGGTGCGGTCGACCAGCAGTTTCAAGGAACGCCAGGATGCCTCGAGTTGCTGCAGCGCCGGGGTGTGTAGTATCTCATCCATCAGCTGACCGAGCTGACGGTCAATCCCGACGATCAGATGGTCGACACACGCCTTGTTGATGCTGATAGCCCCCGGTTCTGCATCTCCCAGATTGGCAAGCAGTGCCGCTACCCCGCGCCCCGTCATGGCATAGCCATCATCATCGGGGGTCAGTCGGGCGTGGGCCAGCACCTCGTGCAGCAGGGAGCTCTGAGGTATTGTTTCGCATCGTGTAGCCGTAGGTAGTGACATTTTCGAGTCCTTATGCGGTTCAGTCATCTGGAGTCAACAGCGACAGCTCATGCAGCAGATGGTGCCGAGCCTCCGGATTGTGCAGCAGCGCCTCCAACCGCTGGCGGAAGGCGGGCATGTTGCCGAGCGGCCCCTTGAGGGCGACCAAGGCCTCTCGCAGCTGGAGTAGCCGATTTAGTTCGGGAACCTGACGGGCGATCCGATCCGGGGTGAAATCCTCCAGCGAGCCCAGGTTCAGCCGGATGGAGAGCTCCCGGTTCTCATCGCTGGCGTGTGGATGAGCAATGTTGAAGGCCAGCTGGAGGTTGGCCTCCTTCATCACGGCATTGAAGTTTTGCTGATTGATGCTGATGCAGGGCCTGTGCTCCAGCGGCACCTCGTCGGCATTGCCATGCAGATTGCCGATGACCAGCAGGGATAGCGGTAGCTCCACCTCCCGGCTGGTATCTCCGGTCGCGGGCCGATATTTGATATTGATTCGTTCCTTGGGGGCGACTGTGGCGTCGTCATATGAGAGTGGCACCGTGCTGTCTCCAATTCAGTTGGAATGGAGCCAGATCCTAGGTCGAGAGAATTCGGCTAGCCGCTGTGACTACTAGCAGCCGAGTCTTATGTAAATATCTCTCGTTTATTTTTTTGTTTGCCATGCCCTTGTTTTTTTCAGCATGAAAATAGTTTTGAAAATTAAGCGGAAAATCGAGGTATTAATATCTTTCGGGTTATTTATCCACCACGGTGTGTTTTTTATCTGTCTGTTTGCTAATGATTTTTTTGTTTTGCTTACTTGAAATAGTTGAGACCAATCCTCTGGTGTTGCAGATAAACTGGGAGCGCATTTCATACTGGATGGGACCCTATTTGTTGATATTTTTATGCGCGCTAACTGTGGTTTTTTGGCTTACAGTTGATGACTGATGAATTTATTGACAGGCCTTTCATGGCCGGGATGTCTAAATTGTTCTGCCAGGTGGTGACCAAATAATGGTCAGTAAGCAGGCGTATTCCGGAATTATCACAGTCACAACAGACAAGGGCACACTCTTTGCTAGGAAGCAGAAGTCCGCTGGATTGAATTCAGATTAATGGAAGTCTGGAGCAGCGGATGTTACGCATCGGATGGACCGGGTGAGTCCAGGGTGT
>JAGOXX010000027.1:0-1754 GCA_018059485.1 Aeromonadaceae bacterium
CGATCCATCTCGACCATCATGACATGGCTGGCATAGCGAGAGAGTGCCTCAAATCCCAGACTGCCACTTCCAGCAAACAGGTCGAGGCATCGGCTTCCGCGCACATCGGCGGCCAGCCAGTTGAACAATGTCTCCTTGACACGATCCGTCGTCGGGCGAAGTCCTTCAACCTCTCGAACGGGTAGCTTTCGCCCCTTCCATTGGCCACTGATCAGGCGGATGAAACCGCTGCGACCTTGGCTGCTCGGGGTGGTGGATGTGCGTGCTGGCTTGCTTCGGGGCATTGCGTTTCTTCACCGGAATATAGTGATAGTATAGGCTTCATTTTTTCCGTCCTATACCGACCAAGAGGCTGCCATTCTAGCAGCCGCACAGTAAGTGAGTAAGTGTAATGGCAAAGAAAGGGTTCCTGTCATGGCTGGGGTTAGGTCGCCAGTCCGATACATCTCAATCTGCGGCTGAACAGGCTCCGGCTCTCGATGAGTCGCACAGTGCGACGGAGACCGGGCTCGAGCGTGGGCCAGATAGTGAGCCATCGGTTGTAGCATCGGAGCTGGAAGTCCCCAATACTATTTTGGAAGCCGAAGCCGAAGCCGAAGCCGAAGCCGAAGCCGAAGCCGAAGCCGAAGCCGAAGCCGAAGCCGAAGCCGAAGCCGAAGCCGAAGCCGAAGCCGAAGCCGAAGCCGAAGCCGAAGCCGAAGCCGCCGAGTCGCTGCAGCCAGAGACCCAGGAAAAGCCAAAAGCTGGCGGATTCTTTGGCCGCCTGGTGCAGGGGCTGATGCGGACGCGCCAGAACATTGGTGCCGGGTTCCTGGCATTGTTCCGCGGTAAAAAGCTCGACGATGATCTATTCGAGGAACTCGAGACTCAGTTGCTGACGGCCGATCTGGGTGTGGAAACCTCGGCTCGCATCATCAAGAATCTCACGCAGCAGGCCTCGTTCCGGCAACTGCAGGATGCGGAAGCCCTCTATGACCTGTTGAAGCAGGAGATGGCAGACATATTGCGGCCGGTCGATCAGCCACTGGTCATTGATATGAGCCAGAAGCCCTATGTCATCCTGATGGTCGGGGTTAACGGCGTTGGCAAGACCACTACCATCGGCAAGTTGGCCAAGCGCTTCCAGCAAGAGGGCAAGTCGGTCATGCTGGCGGCGGGTGACACCTTCCGTGCGGCGGCCGTCGAGCAGTTGCAGGTGTGGGGGCAGCGCAACCAGATCCCGGTCATTGCCCAGCACACAGGCGCCGATTCCGCCTCGGTGATCTTCGATGCGGTGCAGGCGGCACGAGCTCGGGGAGTTGATGTTCTGATTGCCGATACGGCCGGTCGGCTGCAGAACAAGGCGCACCTGATGGATGAGCTGAAGAAAATTGTTCGCGTCATGAAGAAGCTCGACGAGGCGGCACCCCATGAAGTCATGCTGACGCTGGACGCCGGGACCGGTCAGAATGCCTTGAGTCAGGCCAAGCTGTTTGGCGAGGCTGTCGGGATTAGTGGCATCACATTGACCAAGCTGGATGGTACCGCCAAGGGCGGGGTCATCTTCGCGGTGGCGGACAAGTTCGGCATCCCGATCCGTTACATCGGCGTGGGTGAAGGGATCGAAGATTTGCGTCCATTTGCTGCCGGAGATTTTATCGAGGCACTGTTTAGCCGGGAGTCTCATTAGCCATGATTCGTTTTGAACAGGTCAGCAAACACTACCCCGGGGGCCATCAGGCCTTGCAAAAGGTTAGCTTCCACTTGCAGCAAGG
>JAGOXX010000027.1:1854-11161 GCA_018059485.1 Aeromonadaceae bacterium
GGAGATTTTATCGAGGCACTGTTTAGCCGGGAGTCTCATTAGCCATGATTCGTTTTGAACAGGTCAGCAAACACTACCCCGGGGGCCATCAGGCCTTGCAAAAGGTTAGCTTCCACTTGCAGCAAGGTGAGATGGCTTTTCTTACCGGCCACTCCGGTGCTGGGAAAAGTACCCTGCTCAAGTTGATTGGGGTGATGGAGCGTCCTAGCGACGGTCGGGTCAGTTTTCATGGCCACGATGTCAGTCGCATCGCCCGCCGCGATATTCCCTATATTCGTCGTCAAATCGGCATGATCTTTCAGGATCACCGTCTGCTGCTGGATCGTTCGGTCTTCGATAACGTGGCTTTGCCACTGATCATCGATGGCTTCACCCCTGCCGAGGCGCATAAGCGGGTCTCGGCGGCGTTGGACAAGGTTGGCTTGCACGATAAAGCCGGTTATCTGCCCATGATGCTCTCCGGTGGCGAACAGCAGCGGGTGGGTATAGCCCGTGCCATCGTCAATACGCCGCCGCTACTGCTGGCGGATGAGCCGACCGGTAATCTGGACTCTCAGTTGGCGGCCGACATCATGCAGCTGTTCACCGAATTCAATGATGTCGGAGTGACCGTTCTGATCGCCTCGCATGATCAAGGGCTTATCCGCCATAGCGGTTGCCGGACGTTGACGCTGCAGGCTGGCCGTCTGGTGGGTGATGGCATCACTGGAGGAGAGCGCGATGAAGCGTAAACGTCATAGTTCGACCCTGTCGCGGTCTCTCTCGCTGTTCTTCTATCACCATCTGCAGGAAGCCAAACGGGCTGTTGCCGGCATCTGGTTTGCTCCGCTCACCTCGTTGATGACGATTGCTGTCATCGGTATCAGCCTGGCGTTGCCGGCTACCCTCTACTTGGTGTTGAAGAACGCGCAGACCGTCAGTGACCAGTGGCAAAAAGGTACCCAGATTACTCTGTATCTGCACAAGGGGACGGCGGAAGCCTCGGCCCTGACACTGAGTGAACGAATCAAGGCCTTGCCGGAAGTTGAAGCCGTGCGTTATATCTCTCCGGCCCAGGCCCTAGAGGAGTTTGGTGACTTGTCGGGCTTCAGTGGTGCCATGGAATACCTGAGCTCGAACCCGTTGCCACCCGTACTGGAGGTTACACCTGCGCCGCCGTTTCGCTCATCAGAGGCGGCTCGTGCTCTACTGGCCAAGCTGACGCAAGAGGGTGATGTCGAACAGGGCAAGCTGGATCTGCAATGGCTGGAGAGGTTGGATGGCATCGTCAATCTGTTGCGCCACTCGATTCAGGGGATTGTCGGCCTGTTGCTGCTGGGAGTTCTGCTGACGGTTGCCAATACGCTGCGGTTGAATATCCTCGGCCGTCGTCAAGAGATCGAGGTGATGAAGCTGGTCGGAGCCACGGATCGTTTCATCTATCGACCCTATCTCTATCTGGGACTCTGGTATGGCCTGATTGGTGGCTTGCTGGCCTGGTGGCTGTGCGAGGTGCTGATGCTCTGGAGCGAGAGTGTCGTGGTCGAGTTGGCATCCTTGTATGACAGTCCGTTCCGTTTGCTTGGTCTGAGCGCGAGCGAAGGGTTCAGTCTGCTGGTGCTCAGTATCGTGCTGGGGGTCGGTGCCGCCTGGTTTTCGGTCTACCGCCACATTCGGGAAATTGAGCCAAGTTAACGAAATACCCGCTCCTAATGATGCTACAGAGGCAAGGTATCACACGCTGACACGCCGTAAACCCATTCCGCCGCGTCATCCCTGGCGCCGCGGGTCAGCATTGCGCTCCCTTGCCTCTGAGATGGGTGATCTGCGACTTGGAAGCCATTTTGCTGCAGTTCATATCGCAGCCGAATGTGAGCCAAGCACGATTTAAAGATATAGTTGCGGAACTTTTTCGTGGATCTGACACTCTCACTAACGAGGGTTAAATCTGGGTGTCGATGAGGAAAGTTCATTGCCCCGGCGGCATGTTTGACAGCTTTGATTTGTGCATTCACGGACATGCTTTTTCAGGGGGGAACTTGATCGTTTCCCCCTTTTTTATGTATATAAATGGATCCCGGCCGCGGATCCTGGCGTTTATCGCGGCTCAGTGGTGTGGTACAGTCCGCTGGGATAGATAAAGAGGTTAACTATGACTACTGCTATTCAGCAATCCATGTTTCTCGTTCCCCAGGGTAGCCTGGAGGGATACATTCAGACGGTAAACAGCATTCCGGTGCTGACTGCCGCAGAGGAGCGTGAATTGGCTGAGCGTCTGCAGCAACAGGGCGATCTGGAAGCTGCGCGTCAGCTGGTTATGTCGCATCTGCGTTTTGTGGTGCATATAGCCCGTAGCTATGCCGGTTATGGCCTACCGCAGGCCGACCTTATCCAAGAGGGCAACATTGGTCTGATGAAGGCCGTGAAGCGCTTTGACCCGTCGGTTGGGGTGCGCCTGGTCTCTTTTGCCGTTCATTGGATCAAGTCCGAGATCCACGAGTTTGTGCTGCGCAACTGGCGCATGGTCAAGGTGGCAACCACCAAGGCGCAACGCAAACTGTTCTTCAACCTGCGCAAGGCCAAGAAGCACCTCGGTTGGTTCAGTGGCGAAGAGGTTCGTGCTGTCGCCGATGATCTGGGTGTCTCGCCACAGGAAGTGGTCGAGATGGAAGCCCGGATGAGCGGCCATGATGTCGCCTTCGATGGTTATGATGATGACGATGGTGATGGCGTCGCCTATGCGCCGGTCCATTATCTGGAAGACAAAAATTCCGATCTAGCGGCTACCTTCGAAAGCGATAACTGGGAGCAGCGCGCCGAACAAAAACTGGTACTGGCCATGCAGGGGCTTGATGAGCGTAGCCAGTACATTGTCAAACGGCGTTGGCTGGATGAAGACAAAGCCACGCTGCAAGAGCTGGCCGATCTCTATTCGGTGTCGGCGGAGCGGGTGCGACAACTGGAAAAGAACGCCCTGAAGCGTTTGAAGGATGTCCTCGAAGCCTGATCCGGTCACTCCGGATAATCAAAAGCCAGTCGAATGACTGGCTTTTTTGTCGGCGTGATTCGAGGTCGCTACTCCATCTCATCGAAACGGGCGGCGACCAGTTGCTCTACCGCTGCCATGACGGCTTCAGCATCCATCCCTTCGCAGGTGACATGAATACTCTCTCCCTGAGCTGCCTCCAGCATCAGCAGTCCCATGACGCTATCGGCACTGGCCTCTTTTTCACCATTACTGACCATGATGGTGGCCTGATAGCTGGCGGTGAGTTGTACCAGCTTGATGGCAGCCCGGGCATGCAGCCCCAACTTGTTGATGATTGGCAATCTCTTTTCAATGCGCGGCATGCTGCTTCTCCAGAGTCCGGTGGCGAACTTGTACCGTTTTGTTGCGGGCCCGGAAGCTGGCTGCCAACTGCTCCGTGATAAAAACGGATCTGTGTTGCCCTCCGGTACAGCCAATGGCGACTGTGACATAACTGCGGTTGTTACGTTCCAGATGGGGTAGCCAGTTGCTGAGCAGGGTGTCGATCTGCTGGCTGTAGAGCATGACGTCCGGTTGCGCCTGCAGGTAGTCGCGCACCGGGCCATCCAGCCCGGTCAGCGCCCGGAGTTCGGGAACCCAGTGCGGGTTGGGCAAGAATCGCGCGTCGAAGACGAAGTCAGCATCCTTCGGGGTTCCATGCTTGAAACCGAAGGACTCGAATACCAGAACCAGCTCCTTCTCCTTACGGCCCAGGATCCGCTCACAGATCTGCTCACTGAGATCATGAATGCTGAGCGTACTGGTATCGATCCGCAGATCGGCCGTCGAGGAGAGCGGTGCCAGCAGGTGCGTTTCCTGCAAGATGGCTTGATCCAGAGAGAGATCCTTGCGGGAGAGTGGATGCAAACGCCGACTCTCGCCATAGCGACGGATCAGGGTTGCATTGTCGGCATCGGTGAAGATGCTGGAGAACTCAATATCACTGGCCTGACGGATCTGTCCGAGCAGATTCTCAATATCTCCGCTCTGTTCCGGCATGTTGCGCACGTCGATGCTGACCGCCAGTCGATCATGGCGATCCCGAGTTTCATTGACCAGTTGGGGCAACAGGGTGACTGGCAGGTTATCGACGCAGTAATAGCCGAGATCCTCTAACACTCGCAGTGCGATAGTTTTGCCGGAGCCTGAACGGCCACTGACGACGATCAGTTTCATGGATTCCTCAGGGCTCGATCATCAGTTGGTAAAGGGCTTCGTCATCTTCAGCCTGGCGCAGCTGGCGACAGAATGCCTTGTCATTCAATTTGCTGGCGATAAGAGCCAGAGTCTTGAGGTGTGTTTTGCACTCGCTTTCGGGCACCAGCAAGGCGAACAGTATATCGACGGGTTGATTGTCGATGGCGTCGAAAGCAATGGCTTGTTCGAGTGTAAGAAATACGGCGGTGAGTGGATGACCGTCCGGGATGCGGCCGTGGGGTATGGCAATGGCGCCACCGATACCCGTACTCCCCATCTTTTCCCGGGCTAGTAGGCGCTCAAATAACTCCTGTTCATCGAGGCCAAGACGTTGCGCGGCTAACTCGCTGATGAGCTCAATGGCTCGTTTTTTACTGGAACAAGGGACCGCACTTTTGGTGCAGTCCCTGCTGAGGAAATCCTGAATTAACATAGTCACTTACTATTCAATTTATCTTTATGTTTAATCAACTGGCGATCCAGTTTATCGATCAGGGTATCAATGGCGGCATACATGTCGCTATGCTCTGAATTGGCAAACAACTCTCCACCGTTGACGTTCAGTTTGGCTTCTGCAATCTGGTTGAGTTTCTCAACGGTCAGAGTGACCTGCACATTATTGATCTGTTCAAAATGGCGCTCCAGCTTGGCAAATTTACTATTTACGAAGTCACGCAGCGGGTCGGTAATTTCGATGTGATGACCTGACAGGTTAATTTGCATAACGTCTTCCTTTTGTTTGGCCTACAACAGGCGTTTGCGCTGACTGGATGGTGGTATTGACAGCGACTCTCGATATTTAGCGATGGTCCGTCTGGCTACCATAATACCTTGCTCAGTAAGCAAATCCGCGATCTTGCTATCGCTTAAGGGTTTTGCCGGGTTCTCCGCCGCCACCATTTTTTTGATCAGAGCTCGAATGGCGGTGGAAGAGCACTCCCCTCCATTATCAGTATTGACGTGACTTGAGAAAAAGTATTTAAGTTCGAAGATTCCGCGTGGTGTATGCATGAATTTTTGGGTGGTAACCCGCGAAATGGTGGACTCATGCATCTCGACCGCTTCGGCAACATCGTTGAGCACCATGGGCTTCATCGCCTCTTCACCGTACTCGAAGAACTCCTGCTGCTGCTCTACGATACAGTTGGCTACCTTCAGCAGCGTTTCGTTCCGGCTCTCCAGGCTCTTGATAAACCACTTGGCCTCTTGCAGGTGAGAACGGATGAATTGACTGTCGCTGCTATTGCGGGCGTTGCGGGCCATGGCCGCATAAGTCTCGTTAATGCGGATCTTCGGCATCGAGTCCGGGTTTAGTTCCACCACCCACTTGCCCTGTTTCTTGCTGACCGCCACATCTGGAATGACATATTGGGAGTCGGACTGCAGCACGCTGTTACCAGGACGGGGCTCCAGGTGCTGGATCAGATCCAGCGCCTCCTTGAGTTCGCTCTCTTTGAGCTGCATTTTGCGTGCTAGGGTGCGGTAGTCGCGATTGCCGAGCAGATCCATGTGCTCTTTGAGTATCCGGCGGGCCTCATGCAACCAGGGCGTTGTTTCCGGATACTGGCCGAGCTGGATTAGCAGGCACTCCTGAACCGAGCGCGAGGCGACCCCGATCGGGTCGAAATGCTGAATACGCTTGAGTACAGCTTCGACCTCATCCATCTCGACATCCCGATCATCGGCTTGTACCGCTTCGAGAATGTCATCCAGGCTGACGGTCAGGTAGCCGGACTCGTCGATGGCATCGATGATGGAGAGGGCTATGGCCTGATCCAGTTCACTGAACCGGGTGAGTTGCATCTGCCATAGCAGGTAATCCTGCAGTGTCTCTGTGGTTTCCCCTTGGTAGATGGGCTCATCATCGCCGCCGCTGGGGAGGCCGCTGGCCTGATGGGTCCCTGCGGTATAGAGCTCATCCCAAGTGGTATCCATCGGCAGCTCATCAGGCATATTTTCCTGACTCAAGGCTTCGCTGGTATTGAGTTGGCTGTCGTCGGATGCCTCGTGGTTTTCATCGGACTGGGCCTCTGCCTGTTCTCGTTCCGACAGCGACTCCAGATTCTCACTCTCTTCTTGCTCCAGCAACGGATTGGCATCCAGTGCCTGCTGGATCTCCTGCTGGAGCTCCAGCGTCGAGAGTTGAAGTAGGCGAATGGCCTGCTGAAGTTGTGGCGTCATGGCCAGAGACTGGCCCAGACGCAACTGTAATGTCGGTTTCATGAGTGTCGCTTATTCCTTAATCGAGAACCCGGGTCTGCCGAAACATGCCACGAATTATTTATAGCGAGAAGCCCTCTCCCAGATAGACTTTCTTGACTTGCTCATCGTTGAGGATCTCGGTCGGCGTCCCTTGTGCAATAAGCTTGCCATGACTGACGATATAGGCTTTTTCGCAGACATCCAAGGTTTCTCGCACATTATGGTCGGTAATTAGCACGCCAAGCCCCCGATCACGCAGATGTTCGATGATGCGTTTGATGTCGATGACCGAAATAGGGTCGACCCCGGCGAAGGGTTCATCCAGCAGGATGAACTGTGGATCGGCGGCCAGGGCCCTGGCAATTTCCACCCGACGCCGCTCGCCGCCGGAGAGGCTCATCCCCAGACTGTGGCGAATATGGTTGATGTGGAACTCTTCGAGCAGTGACTCCATCTTGTCGCTGCGCTCTTCTTTGGTGAGGTCCCGCCGGATCTCCAGCACTCCCATCAGGTTCTGTTCGACGGTCAGGCGACGAAAGATGGATGCCTCCTGCGGCAGATACCCGATGCCGTTGCGAGCCCGCTCGTGCATCGGCAACGCCGTGATGTCGAGATCGTCCACAGAGACGACCCCCCCATCTTGCGGAACCAGGCCGACAATCATGTAGAAGGAGGTGGTTTTGCCGGCACCGTTCGGCCCCAGCAGTCCAACCACCTGGCCAGTTTCTACCTGCAGGCTGACATCACTGACGACGGTGCGACTCTTGTAGCTCTTTTTCAGCGAGCTGGCTTTCAACAACGCCATGTTATTGCCCACCCTTCGGCTGATTTTGCTCTTGCAACTGATCGGGCAAGAAGATGGTCTTTACTCGGGAGCCCTTGCTGGTACTCTCGGCGGCCATCTGCTGCTTCTGGATGTCATAGCGGATGACATCACTGGTGACCTTGTTATCTTCCTGCTTCAGCTCTGCCTGCCCAGTCAGGATGACCAGCTTCTCTTTGAGCTTGTAATGAAGCTGTTTGGCGCTGGCCTGTACCGGCTTGCCATTATCTAGGATCTGGAAAAAGGTGGCTGGGCTGCCATACGCGATCATCTCTTCAGCTCCCTTATCCCCTTTACGCAGCACCTCGACTTTATCCGCAGTGATCTTGATGGTGCCCTGGTTGATGGTGACCTCATCGATGAAGGAGACCTTGTTGTCGCCAAGTTCGGCTAACTGACGCTTGGAATCGACATAGATTTTTTGCTGGTAATCGGTTTGCTTGGCCATGGCTGGCAGGGCCAGCAACAGGCAACAGAGCAGATTAACGGGCTTGGTTAAAATAGATCGCATGGCTGTCATCCAGTAGTTCATAGCTGTTTTTATCCAGTTTCCCGAGCAGTCCCACACCTTGATTATGGAAGCCAGGGCCTTCGATCTCGACCTTGAGGTTGGTGCGGACTTGTTGATTGGTCAGATCCAGCTCCAGATAGTCGGTCGTGAGTTTTTGGACCACGGGGTCCGGCGCGAGATTTTGCAACTCTACCTTGTGGCGCAGGATGGCGCTGTCATCCTGGTTGAGAATCCCCTTTTCACCGCTCAGTTGCCAGTTGGCGTGCCCTTGGGCATCTCGAGTCAGGATGCGAGGGTGCTGGAGCTCGGTCATCTCCAGCTGGCTGTAGTGTTCGGCATAATCGGCTTGCAGCTCCTCCTTGAGGTTGCCCGCCGCATCGTAATGTTGAGTCCGTAGCTGGCTGGCGGTGAAGGATGGCTGGTAGATGGCCCCGTGGTTCAGGGATTGATCCTCGGTGTCTGCGGAAAACCAGCGCCAGATCATCAGGGCGAGGAGAAACAGCAGCCCAATCCCCCAGTTCTGGCGACTCATATCGAGGCTCCCTGGGCCTGATCCAAGGCCTGGTTGGCCTGGAGTAACAGGTCACAGACTTCGCGAACGGCACCGGCTCCACCATCCAGTTGCGTGACATAATCGGCGGTACGTCGTGCCAGTGGATGCGCATCGTTGACGGCGATTCCCAGCTGACAGGCTTGCATGACCGGAATATCGATCACGTCATCGCCGATATAGGCGGTCTGACTGGCATCGAGCCCCAGCAGGTCGAGCAGATCCTGCAGGGCCGGCAGCTTGTCTCCTTGCCCCTGATAGACGTGATCGATACCCAGAGCGGCCATGCGGTCACTGACGATCCGCGAGTTGCGCCCCGTGATGATGCCGACCTCAATGCCGATTTCACGCAGAGCCTTGAGGCCGAAACCATCTTTGGTATGGAATGTCTTTAACTCTTCACCCTGATTGCCCATATAGATGCGGCCATCCGACAGTACGCCATCCACATCACAGACCAGCAGGCGGATCTGCTTGGCGCGTTCGAAGAGTTCGGCATCAATCGGGCCGTAGAGGGTTTCGACCTGCGTCATCATACGACCCCGGCCTTGAGTACATCGTGCATGTTGAAGGCTCCGACCGGACGCCGCTCTTTATCGACCACGACTAGACCATTGATTTTCTTGCTCTGCATCAGTTGTACGGCTTCGGCAGCCAGCATCTCCGGGCCCACAGTGATGCACTGGGTCTTCATGACACATTCGATGGCGGTCTGGTGAATGTCGATCCGCTGGTCGAGAATGCGGCGCAGGTCGCCGTCGGTGAACAGACCAGCCAGAGTGCCATCTTCGTTGAGTATGGTGGTCATACCCAGCCCCTTATCGCTGACCTCCAGCAGGGCATCACGCACCGATGCCTGGCGTGCCACCTGAGGCAGTAACTCCCCGGTGTGCATCAGGTCTGCAGTTCGCAGCAGGAGTTTGCGGCCGAGGGCGCCACCCGGATGGGACATGGCAAAGTCGTCACTGGTGAAGCCGCGAGCTTCGAGCAGGGCGACAGCCAGGGCATCCCCCATTA
>JAGOXX010000027.1:11261-14851 GCA_018059485.1 Aeromonadaceae bacterium
TGCATCAGGTCTGCAGTTCGCAGCAGGAGTTTGCGGCCGAGGGCGCCACCCGGATGGGACATGGCAAAGTCGTCACTGGTGAAGCCGCGAGCTTCGAGCAGGGCGACAGCCAGGGCATCCCCCATTACCAGCGTGGCTGTGGTGCTTGATGTTGGCGCCAGGCCTAACGGGCAGGCTTCTTCCGGGACGCGAATGCACAGATGAATGTCGGATTCGTTGGCCATGGTGGAGTTCGGATTGCTGGTCATGCAGATCAGCGGGTTGCCCCAGCGCTTCAGTACCGGTAACAGCGCCAGGATCTCGCTACTCTCGCCGGAGTTGGAGATGGCGATGACGACATCCTGAGCGGAGATCATCCCCAGATCGCCATGGCTGGCTTCCCCTGGATGCACAAAAAAAGCCGCCGTGCCTGTGCTGGCAAAGGTGGCTGCCATCTTGCGGGCAATGTGACCGGACTTACCCATGCCCATGACGATGACCTTGCCTGAACAGTGCAACATCAGCTCGCAGGCCTGGTTGAATTGCTCATTCATGTACTCTTGTAGCCCACGCAGTGCTGCCAGCTCGGTTTCCAGCACCCGCTGGCCGACCTTCCGATAATCGAACGATTTGGACATTATTCAGACTCCACAACAACTTACTGGCCGATTATATGAAACTCGGGGGAGAGAAGCGAATTACGGCACATGAGCCCGCTCCTTGGCCCTGTATCGGATATTTTCTGTACCGCTGGCTAGTTGCGAGTTAGATCACACCCACCTACAATGCGCACTCAATGCGATAGTCTGGGAGTTTCACGTGAGCGACGATTTGATCCGCATCTCCGGGCTGAGTTTCAGTCATGGTGATCGGCTGTTGTATGACGATATCAGTCTGACGATTCCTCGCGGCAAGATCACCGCCTTGATGGGGCCCAGCGGTATCGGCAAGACCACGTTGCTGCGGCTGATGGGTGGCCAAATCAAACCGGATGCTGGCCAGGTGTTGTTCGATGGGCACAATGTGCCCGAGCTGTCGCGCGGCGAACTCTATGAACTGCGCAAGCGTATGAGCATGCTGTTCCAGAGTGGCGCTCTCTTCACGGGCATGAATGTCTTCGATAACGTCGCCTACCCACTGCGTGAACACACCAAGCTTCCCGCTGAACTGCTGCGGACTCTGGTATTGATGAAGTTGGAGTCGGTTGGCCTGCGTGGAGCCGAAAATCTGATGCCTGCTGAGCTCTCGGGCGGTATGGCGCGGCGTGCGGCACTGGCGCGAGCCATAGCTCTGGACCCGGAACTCATCATGTATGATGAGCCCTTTGTCGGTCAGGATCCGATCACCATGGCCGTATTGGTCAAGCTGATCAGCCAGCTCAACAAGACCCTCGGGATCACCTCGGTGATAGTGTCACACGACGTACCGGAAGTGATGAGCATCGCCGACTATGTCTATCTGATCGCCAATCGCAAGGTGGTGGCACAGGGGACCCCGGAGCAGCTACGCCAAGAGGCTAATCCCGAAGTGGTGCAGTTTGTTCATGGCTTGCCGGATGGTCCTGTACCGTTCCACTATCCGGCCAATGATTATCTGCAGGAACTTTAAATGGTGTTCGAATCGATCTCGCGTCTAGGACGCACAGGCGTCCGAAGTCTGCAGGCCATCGGGCGCGCAGGCATCATGCTGTACCATGCTCTGGTCGGTCGCCCGCAATTTGCCAAGCACTTCCCGCTGTTGGTCCGTCAGCTGTATGTAGTGGGCGTTCAGTCGGTGTTGATCATCCTGGTCTCCGGGTTGTTCATCGGCATGGTGCTGGGGCTGCAAGGCTACAAGGTTCTGGTGGATTTCAAGGCCGAGGGAAGTCTGGGGCCACTCGTTGCCCTGTCGCTATTGCGTGAACTGGGCCCCGTGGTTGCCGCTCTGCTGTTTGCCGGTCGAGCCGGTTCTGCCTTGACGGCTGAAATAGGCCTGATGAAGGCAACCGAGCAGCTTTCGAGCCTGGAGATGATGGCGGTCGATCCGTTGCGACGCATTGTCTCTCCGCGTTTCTGGGCCGGCGTTATCAGCCTGCCCTTGCTGGGGCTGATGTTCAGCCTGATCGGCATCTATGGTGGCAAGTTGGTCGGGGTCGACTGGCTTGGTGTGGATGAGGGGACTTTCTGGTCTGGCATGCAGGCAGCGGTCGAGCTGGGGGAGGATGTGGGACAAGGCTTTATCAAGAGTCTGGTCTTTGCTCTGGTGGTGACCTGGATTGCCCTGTTCAATGGCTATGATGCCAAACCAACTTCGGCCGGGATCAGCCAGGCTACCACGCGGACCGTGGTTCACTCCTCGTTAGTGGTGCTGGGTCTCGACTTTATTCTGACTGCGGTCATGTTTGGGTGAATATGATGAAATTCAATAAGATAGAGTTTATGGTCGGTTGTTTCATGCTGGCCGGGATCCTGGCTGGTGTGCTGTTGTCGCTGAAGGTGGCTGGATTGACCTTCGATGACGGGCGTGACTCCTATACCCTGTTTGCCCGTTTTGACAACATCGGTGGCCTCAAGGTGCGTTCACCGATCAAGATCGGTGGGGTTGTGGTTGGACGCGTCTCGGATATCCAGATTGATACCAAGACACTGGCGCCTGTGGTCGAGATGCAGATCCAGGAACGCTACAACTCCTTGGCCGATACCACCACGGCCTCCATCCTGACCTCAGGGTTACTCGGCGAACAGTATATTGGCCTGACTCCCGGCTTCTCGGATGAAGATATGGGGACTACGGTCTTGAAATCTGGCGATCGGATTGGGGATACCAAGTCAGCCATCGTATTAGAGGACCTGATCGGCAAGTTCCTCTACAGTCAAAGCAATAAATGAGGTTTACCCATATGTTGAAAAAACTGCTATGTCTGGCGCTGCTGGCCTGTAGTTGGAGTTCGGTTGCATCGGCCTATCCGGCGGACCCCTATGCCTTGATTAACGAGGCTGCCAGCAAGACGTTTGAGCGTCTGAACAAGGATCAGTCGCAGATCCACAGCGAGCCAGGCTATCTGCGCGTCATCATCCGTGACGAGCTGATGCCCTACGTGGATAACAAGTTTGCCGCTTACAAGGTGATTGGTAGCAATATCAAGGATACATCGCCGGAACAGCGCGAGCGCTTCACGCAGGCGTTTACCAACTACATCATCTCTACCTATGCCGATGCCCTGGCTAAGTATGACAACCAGAAGATCAAGGTTGAATCAGCCAAGCCGGTGGGCGACGAGAAGATCACTTCGGTCAATGTGGCCGTTCTGGACCCGGGTAAGCCGGACATCAATGTCATCTTCAAGCTGCGTCAGAACAACAAAACTGGCGAATGGAAGGTGTTTGACATGGTGGCCGAAGGGATCAGTCTGCTCTCCTCCAAGCAGTCCGAGCTCGGTGGCATGATCCGTGACAAGGGGATCGATGCCGTGAGCCAGATGCTCGAAGAGCACAATAGCAAGCCAGTTCAATTGCCAGGCAAGCAATCATGAGACTCAGCGGTGTTATCGATGCACGGCAGGTCTCCGAGCTGTGGCGTCGGCGCGATGAACTGTTTGCGCATAATGAGCTGGATTTGTCCGAGGTCAGCCA
>JAGOXX010000122.1 GCA_018059485.1 Aeromonadaceae bacterium
TTCCCCTATAACTTCCTGCGCTTCGTGGAAGATCATCGGGTTGAGCTGCACAATCGTTTTGCCTCGATCTTCCCTGATTTAGCTCTGGACACCCTTCTGCACTTGCAGCAATACCTGATCGGGGAGTCTGGTACCCGCTCTTTGGTTCAGCGTGTAGATACGGCTTTGGCCTTGCTGCTTGAGGATCGCAAGTCGCTGCGAGCCCGTATCGACAAGCTAAAACGCAGCATCGAGAAGCTCGAGAGCTCACCCCATGATCAGAATTTTGAAAAAGACATGGGCGACCTGGTCTCCGAGCGGCACGCGCTGATGGCGTTGGTCAATCAAATCAACAACAAGCAGACGCTAAACTTTTTCACCGATGAGGGGCTATTGCCCAACTATGCCTTCCCGGAAGCCGGGATCACGCTGCGCTCCGTGCTCTGGCGGCGGAAGGATAACGAGGGGAGTGAGGTCAAGGAGTACCAGAACACTACGTACGAATATGAGCGTCCAGCCTCTACCGCCTTGGCGGAGCTGGCACCGCTCAACAATTTCTATGCCGGTGGGCATAAAGTCGAGATTGAACAGATCGATCTGAAGCTCTCCGAGCCGGAAAACTGGCGGATCTGTTGTCATTGTAATTACAGCGAGAACATCGACCAGTCCGGCGATCCACATAAGTATTGCCCTAAGTGCGGCTCGCCCGGCTGGGCGGATGCGGGCCAGAAGACGACCCTGCTGAAACTGCGTCAGGTGTATGCACGGGCCAATACCCGGGACAGTCTGATTGGCGATGAGAGCGATAACCGCGAACTGACTTTTTTCCAGCGTCAGCTGTTGGTGAGCTACGAGCCTGAGGATGTTGCGGCCGCCTATGCCATTGACGAAGGGGAAGTGCCGTTTGGTTTCGAGTTTTTGAGCAAAGTCACCCTTCGGGATATTAACTTCGGCAAGCAGATGGACGATGCGGCCGAGTTGACTATCGCCGGTGATAAGAAGCGGCGCACCGGCTTTCGGGTCTGTCTGGGCTGCGGCATGGTGCAACGCCCTCGGGATCACGAGGCGCGCCATGATCTGAGTTGTAAGCATCGGGCTGAGCCGGAAAGCGCGAAGTTCGAGGATTATCTCTATCTCTACCGGCAGTTGGAGTCCGAGGCGCTGCGCATCCTGTTGCCGGTCTCTAGTTACAGCGCGGATCGCATCGTGGAGGCGTCGCTGGGGGCAGCTATTCAGCTCGGGCTGAAACATTACTTCAAGGGCAACGTGGATCACCTCAAGGGCGTGGTTTATCGCGAGCCGGAAAACGAAGGGGAGTCCTGGCGGCAGTATCTGGTGATCTATGACTCAGTACCCGGCGGAACTGGCTCTCTCAAGGAGCTGATGCGTACGCCTGACAATCTGTTGAAACTCTTACAACTGGCTTACCAGGCGTTGGTGGAGTGCAGCTGTAACCATGATGTCACCAAGGATGGCTGCTATCGCTGCGTCTATGCCTACCGTGACCGGGGGCGGATGAAGTATGTTTCACGCAATCAGGCGCGTCAGCTGCTGGCAAAAATCATCGAGGCGAGCGACAAACTTCATTCGGTGAAAACCATCAATACCATCCCGCTGGATGTGATGATGGGCTCTGAGTTGGAAAAACGCTTCATCAGCTGCTTGCAGGAGAACAAGGCGCTCGCAGTGACGCGCAGCTATGCCCATCCTGGGGCTGGCTGGATGATCAATACTCGTGCTGAACCCTCCACGAGCTGGCATCTCAAAGCGCAAGTCGATCTGGGGAGTAAAGAGGGTGTCGGTATTCCATGCCGCCCTGATTTTGTTCTTTATCCGGTATCGCAACCAGCGGCGGTTAAGCCGGTGGCCATTTTCCTCGATGGCTTTGTCTTCCATAAGAAGACCGTCGAAGATGATGTACAAAAGCGTCAAGCCATCAAAGAGAGTGGCAATTATCGGCTTTGGACTATTACCTGGCGCGATCTGAATGAAACTGGCTGCAAGCATATTCAGGATGTACTGGGATTACGTCACAACCCGGATATGAAACAGCCCCAATTCTATTCCCCTTTCCATGACATGACATTTGCCACCCTGGAAGGGGCAGTTCGTGAACGCAACAGTTTTGATCTGTTGCTCGACTATATTGCAGAGCCGGCGATGAAAGATCTGCTCTGGCAAAAGCTGGCGGCAGCCCATGCCTGGGTATGGCTCGATGTGAAAAAATCCCAAGATGCCGGCATAAGGCACAAGTTTGCCTATGAAATGCATGAAAATGCACCTGGTTATCGACAGGCGCAATTGCTGCCGGATGAGCCATTTGTCTTTGGCGGTCTGCTGGATAGCTGTGGCTCATCCCAACAGTTTATTGAGCTGGCTTCGGTGTTGCCGCAGCGTTATATCAAGCCAGCTACCACCGCTGACCAGATGCGTGCCGCATTGCGACTGCATGTGAGCTTTGATGATCGCTATACCGAGGATGAGGGGTATGAGCGCGGACTCAATGGTTTCTGGCGACTGGTGAATTTGCTGCAGTTCTTGCCGGATATGTCATTCAGCAGCCGTAAGGCTGTGCACAATCCGCAAGTTCAAATAGTGGTTGAACCGACAGAACCCGCCCCAGAGATTTCAGATAATGGTGATTGGAATGAAATCATCGAGTTAAGTTTGCTAACGGCTCAGGAGATCAGCCTGCTGCAAACATTAGCCTGGCCGGTTCCGGTCCTGGGTTATCCGTTGCAAAACGAGTTTGGCGAAATTGTTGCCGAAGCAGATCTTGCATGGCCTGAACAAAAACGTGCGCTCATCTTTGAAGATGAGGCTTCTGCTGCACCATTTACTAACTGTGGTTGGACGGTCGTCGTGGGCCCGATCAGCCAGGAAACACTACAGTCTTTGTCTGGAGGTAAGGAATGACGGTCCAGTCGCCTAAAGTGGCACTTTCTGATGGTTTTTTGGGTGCATTTGCTCGGATCCCCAAGGCACAACAAAAAAAGGTGCAGGAGTTCATTTCCAAATTTCGACAGGACCCTACCAGTAATGGCCTGAACTACGAAAAGATCCATGATGCTCGAAGCCCGAATGTGCATTCGGTGCGTATTGACCAGACCTATCGTGGGATTGTGCTCAAGCCTGAGCAGGGTTCAGTTTATATGCTGATGTGGGTCGACAAACATGATGAGGCCTATGACTGGGCTCGTCGGCATGATTGCGCCATTCACCCGTTGACAGGGGCCATTCAGGTTGTTGATACCAGCTATATCCGAGCCGTACCTGAAATCGCACCTGTCTCACCGACTGAAATTAGAAAACCAAAGCTATTTTCCGCTTATACCTCTGAGCAGATATTGGCGCTGGGGGTTCCTCCGGTCTTTATTGCCCAGGTGATGGAACTCACCGATATAGCCGACTTTAACCAGCTACAGAAAGTGATGCCAGCAGAGGCGTGGGAGCCGTTGCACTGGTTGACCGAAGGCATTGACTATCCCGAGGTGCTGGCGGAGTTTAATGACCACCCTGAAGAGCCCGTTGATACCAATGACTTTGCTGAGGCCATAGCTCGCAGCAAACGCCGCTTCCATGTCGTGGAAAATGAGCAGGAGCTAATTCAGATGCTCAATGCGCCATTGGAGAAATGGCGCGTCTTCTTACACCCCAGTCAACGCAAATTGGTGGAGTCTCCGGCGACAGGGCCGGTACGAGTGCTTGGTGGGGCAGGGACGGGTAAGACGGTGGTGGCTATGCATCGAGCTCGCTGGTTAGCGCAACGACTGACGGATCAGCCGGGCAAGAAGGTACTCTTTACCACCTTTACCCGAAATCTGGCCGCGGATATTCGTGCCAACCTGCAGCGTCTTTGCAGTCGTGAGGAGATGGCCCGCATTGAGGTGGTCAATATTGATGCCTGGATGACAGAGCAACTCAAACGCCATGGTTACGACTTTAAAGTCGTTTACGACAGTGATGAGGGGCGTCGCCGCTGCTGGAAATATGCCCTGCAACTGGCGCCATCAGAGTTAGGCTTGCCGGATGGCTTTTACGCCGAAGAATGGCAGCGAGTGGTTCAACCTAATGCAGTCTACACCCGGGATGAGTATCTAAAGGTCAGTCGCTTAGGTCGAGGGACGGCTCTGTCCCGTATTCAGCGAGCCAAGATATGGCCAGTGTTCGAAGAGTTTCGCTCCCAGATGGATCGTGCGAAGTTGCGAGAAATGGGCGATGCCATGCACGAGGCCATTGTGCTGTTCAAGGAAAAGCAGCTCCAATTGCCTTATAGCAACATTGTGGTGGATGAGGCCCAAGATATTGGCTCCCCAGCATTTACCCTGATCCGTAGCTTGGTACCTGATTCAGCCAATGATCTGTTTATCGTCGGGGATGGTCATCAACGTATTTATCGTAACAAGGTGGTTCTTGGGCAGTGCGGTATTAACGTGCGCGGTCGCCGTAGTAAGAAGCTGAAAATAAACTATCGAACCACCGAGGAGACTCGGCAGTTTGCAGTTGCGCTCTTGACTGGAGTCAATGTGGATAACCTGGATGGTGAGCAGGATGCCAGCAATGACTACTTATCCTTACTGCACGGTGAAAAGCCGATAATCACCCATTCTGCAGACTTCAAAGCGGAAG
>JAGOXX010000123.1 GCA_018059485.1 Aeromonadaceae bacterium
GCAGTTGCCAGACGGCACTCCTCATCCACTTCCGCTTG
Organism: Aeromonadaceae bacterium; assembly: GCA_018059485.1. Taxonomy (GTDB): domain Bacteria; phylum Pseudomonadota; class Gammaproteobacteria; order Enterobacterales; family Aeromonadaceae; genus Pseudaeromonas. The sequence continues at coordinate 39 of JAGOXX010000123.1, forward strand.
AACGGCCTCGCCCACGCTGAATTGACCACGTTCGACGTAACCCTTGTGCAGGATCGCGGTGCCCAGCTTCAGGGTATCCGTTACCGCAAAGACGTTATCGCCATGACGCAACAGGCCTCGGTCACCCAACTGACCACCGGACTCGGCATAGAAAGGCGTTTTCGCCAGCACCACGAAGGCTTCGTCCCCCTCATGGATCAGGCCAACTTCCGCATCCTGTTTGATCAGATTGGTGATGATGTCATCACCGGCCAGCTGGTTGTAACCAATGAACTGACTCTCTTGCTCAATCTTCAGTCGCTTGTTGTAGTCGACTGCAAAGTTGGAAGCTCCCTTGCCTCGTTCCCGCTGCTTTTCCATTTCAGCCTGGAAGCCCGCTTCATCGATGGTGTAATCACGATCGCGCACCACATCAGCCGTCAGGTCAGCCGGGAAGCCATAGGTGTCATATAGCTTGAATACCACATCACCAGGTACCACCTTGGCATCGCCCAGCGCAGAGAGAGCCTCCTCCAGCAGCGCCAAGCCGCGATCCAGAGTACGAACAAACTGCTCTTCTTCTTGCTTGAGAACACGCTCGATAATCGGCTGCTGGCTAAGCAACTCCGGATAGGCATCGGCCATCTGCTGGGCCAACTCGGCCACCAGACGATAGAAGAAGACATCCTGAGCCCCCAGCTTGCGTCCATGACGCACGGCACGGCGGATGATGCGACGCAGAACATAGCCTCGCCCCTCGTTGGAGGGCATGACGCCATCGGCGATCAGGAAGGAGCAGGAGCGGATGTGGTCGGCGATGACACGTAGAGATTTATTGGCCAGGTCGTCGATGCCAACGATCTGCGCGGCACGCTTGATCAAGGCCTGGAAAATATCGATCTCGTAGTTGGAATGAACGCCCTGCATGATGGCGGAGATACGCTCGATCCCCATGCCGGTATCAACGGAAGGCTTCGGCAGCGGCTCCATCACGCCATCGGCTTGACGGTTGAACTGCATGAACACCACGTTCCAGATCTCGATGAAACGATCACCATCTTCTTCCGGAGAGCCAGGTGGGCCCCCCCAGATATCGGCACCATGGTCGTAAAAAATTTCGGTGCAAGGGCCACACGGCCCGGTGTCGCCCATCTGCCAGAAGTTGTCAGACGCATAGGGTGCGCCCTTATTGTCACCAATGCGCACAATCCGATCCGCCGGAACACCAATCTCCTTGGCCCAGATATCATAGGCTTCGTCATCGGTGGCATAGACGGTAACCAGCAGCTTCTCTTGTGGAAGTTTCAGTACCGAGGTCAGAAAACGCCAGGCAAAGGTAATAGCGTCACGCTTGAAATAATCACCAAAACTGAAGTTACCCAGCATCTCGAAGAAGGTGTGATGACGAGCCGTGTAACCGACGTTATCCAGATCGTTGTGCTTACCACCGGCCCGAACACAACGCTGTGAGGAGGCGGCACGGTTATAGGAACGAAGATCGCTACCTAAAAACACATCCTTAAACTGGTTCATCCCGGCATTGGTAAACAGCAGCGTCGGGTCGTTGTGGGGTACCAGCGAACTGGAAGCCACAACTTGGTGGCCTTCGGAGCGAAAATACTCGAGAAACGCGGTGCGGATCTCTGATGTCGACATGTACATGAATAAACCTGCTTGGTTCTGAAATGGGGTTGGCGCTTAACCGACATAATTTAAGAGTTATCCCGCCCAAAGTAAAACCATGCGCAGGAAAAGGAGGCGATGAGAGAGCAATTGGCTCGGGTTTTACCACTAAAAACAGAGTTCTGTGGCACTCAATGCGCCGGAAAACGATGAGCGCAGGCATCGGCTGGGAAAAGGGAGCCGCTAGCGAACCAGAACTCTTGGCTGATCACGCTACTCGTCATCACTCGGGGTCAACGCATAGCGTGCCTGCTCGGCAGTAAAGCCTCGGCGTTGCAAATAGGCCAACACGCGCCCGCGGGCCACCCGGTCCAGACTGGTAACGTCCGAAACTTTGCGCATGGCCTGGCTCTTGGCGATCGCAAACCAGTCCATCTGGCTGGCCTCCAGCGCCAGCTTGATCGGCTCACTCGCTAACCCTTTGAGCCGTAACTCCTGCAGCACCCGTATCGGCCCATAACCCCGATTGGCTCGAGAGCGGATAAAAACCGTCATCATCCGAGTTTCATTCAACCAATCGAGCTCCAGACAGCGCTGGATCACCGCCGCTAGAATCGCAGCCGGATACTCACTTCCCAACTTTCGCTGGATCTCTTGCACGCTGTATTCGCGGCGAGCCAGCAGCCCCATGACCCGGGACAGCGCCTGCTTATACTCTACCGTCGCCGATGCCGCTTCCGACACCGCCTCGCCACACAACAGCCGGGATGAGTCATCACCCCTAGATTCGGATATCAAAGTATTTCTCCGCCGTCACTTGCCGTCGCCACTCGCCATCGCAGCCCGCTATCGCAACTCGCCCATCGCGACTCTCCAGTGCAACGCTCAATCGCAACGCCCCGTCGCGCCCCACATCCCACGAGAGCAGCAATGCCCCAGTGCCACAGCGAGCCCCCATAACAATCAGGCCGACATGAATGTCGGCCTGATTGGGTTAAAGCGCTTCCTCGTCGTAAGCCAGGTCATCTTTTTCTTCGACACTCGGCGTAAACGCCTCGGCCTCGACCGCTGGCTTGGAGCCATCCTTGTTCAGCAGCAGAGTCCGCAGTTGCTGCTCGATTTCATTAGAAACCGCCAGATTCTCTTGCAGGAACTTCATGGCATTGGCCTTGCCCTGGCCAATCTTCTCGCCCTTGTAGGCATACCAGGCACCCGACTTATCGATCAGCTTGCACTTAACCCCCAGATCGACCAGCTCGCTCTCCTTGGAGATACCAGCACCATACATGATCTGGAAATCGGCCTGCTTGAAGGGGGGCGCCACCTTGTTCTTGACCACCTTGACGCGGGTCTCGTTGCCGACGATCTCGTCACCATCCTTGATGGCGCCGGTGCGACGGATATCCAACCGTACCGAGGCATAGAACTTCAGCGCGTTACCGCCGGTGGTGGTCTCTGGATTGCCGAACATGACGCCAATCTTCATACGGATCTGATTGATGAAGATCACCAGACAGTTGGCATTCTTGATGTTGGCGGTCAGTTTACGCAGCGCCTGGGACATCAGACGCGCCTGCAGACCGACATGGGTATCCCCCATCTCGCCTTCGATTTCTGCTTTCGGCGTCAACGCCGCCACCGAGTCGATGATGACCACATCGACCGCCCCGGAGCGCACCAGCATGTCGCAGATTTCCAGTGCCTGTTCGCCGGTATCCGGTTGTGACACCAGCAGGTCGTCGACCTTGACGCCTAACTTGGCAGCATAAATCGGGTCGAGAGCGTGTTCGGCATCGATAAAGGCGCAGGTCTTACCCATCTTCTGAGCTTCAGCTATGGTCTGCAGGGTCAGAGTGGTTTTACCGGACGACTCAGGGCCAAAGATTTCGACGATCCGGCCACAGGGCAGACCACCAATTCCCAAGGCGATATCCAGAGACAGTGAACCGGTGGAGATGGTTTCGACATCCAGAGTCTGGTTGTCCCCCATGCGCATAATAGAGCCCTTGCCGAACTGCTTTTCAATCTGACCCAGTGCGGCGGCCAAGGCCTTTTGCTTATTCTGATCCATGCTAAATCTCCACCGGAGGCTAAATCACTAACACGATAGGTTGATGGCTATGAGTATACTGTCTACATATACAGTATCAAGTAAATTTTACTGTATAAATTCACACATGCCCTGTAGGGCCATGACGATGGCCTGTTCGCGCACCTGGTGACGGTCACCGGCGAACTGAAAACAGCGCGTGCGAATCGGCTCTTCGCCACCGGAACGAGCCCACCCCATCCAGACGGTGCCCACCGGTTTTTCGGGAGTCCCACCCAGTGGGCCGGCGATGCCGCTGATGGCCACACTCAGTTGGGCCGAGGAATGCGCCAGAGCACCAGCGGCCATGGCGGCCACCACCTCAGCACTCACGGCGCCATGGGCCAGGATCAGCTCGCTCGGCACCCCCAGCATCTGCTGTTTGGCCTGATTGGTATAGGTGACAAAGCCCCGATCAAACCAGGCAGAGCTGCCGGAAATCTCGGTGATCGCATAGGCGACCCCGCCGCCGGTACAGGATTCTGCCGTAGCCGCCATGATGGCGTGCGCCTGGAGTTTCTCGCCCAATCTCCGCGCCCAGCTCTCGATTTCTGAGTTCATACATACCTGACAGTTCGCCTAACCCTCAGCCATTATGCAATCCGCCAGGCTTGACCCGCAACCAGTCGCCATTAACGCCACCGTGAATTGCGAGACAACCTGGGCTGGAAGCCGATACGGCGGGAAAGCTAAGCCACGAGTTCGTCCCCAAGCAACTTAGCAAGACCTTCCCGATAGAAAGCAAGGGTGGCGGGATCACCACAAAACAGGCGGGCCACTACATCCAGCGCGTAAAAACCTATCCGCACCTCGGTACGAAATTGTAAAATGCCAGCCGACCTGCGA
>JAGOXX010000028.1:0-6584 GCA_018059485.1 Aeromonadaceae bacterium
GATGCCCCCTGGAGTGCAGCTCCGGATGAACATCATGATCTCATATCGCAGACTTGTTCGCACCTTCCCAAACTTATTACCAATCTCGTAAATTGGTCTTCGGAAACTCCCCATTAACCCAGTTCGGATACTCACTGAGCAGCAGATCGTAATATGCCTCGTCGCTGATGTTCTTGGGATCCTTCACCGCGAAAAAGCCTGCATTGTCGGTATGCCGCCCCGGCAGGTCATCCAGCTTGCGCAGGAACTCGAACTGGCATGCGCCGTCAATCCGTCCGGTACCCTGTCCACCCCCACCAAAGAGACTGGAGAAGAAGCCGGTCTTCTGCTGCGCCGCCGGCATGCCCACCCGTGGATCGTAATCGCCAGACCCTACTCCAACAAACTGGAAGAACACGCCGGCCTTAGAGGCAACCTGAATGGCTTTCTCTGCCTTCTCTCTACTGGATGGTTCGCCATCCGTGATGAACTGAACCAGTGTTGGGTAGGACTGATCCGGGGTCTCCATCACCAAATCCCGCACGGCATTGATCGCTTCTTCGTAGCGGGTATAGCCTTCTAGGCGGGTGCGGACCAGCGAGTTAACGGTTTGATCCAAACTATTGATGGACACAGAGCCGAACTGGTGGGCCTTGTCGCCAAACAGGATGATGTCAATTTCACCGTTATCGTCCAGCAGGTACCCCACAGCCAATGCCTTCTTGACGATGGCAGCCACAGTGCCATTGCGGAACAGATGATCCATTGAGCCGCTAATGTCCAACACCATTACCACGCGAGCTACGTGCTCGGTCATGCCAGCCTTTTTGAGTGTCACTCTGGCCTGTTTAGCTAGGGACACAAAATGAATGTCAGAGGTTTTCCCCTCAAGGTCCTCGATTTTCTTATCCAAAGATACAGCCATGATTTTCCCCTACTCACCGTATGCCGTTTTTGTTTAGATGACCAACGATCAACAACTGACCGTCGGCCTGCGCAGGATAGCGCGTTATAAGTGATTGCGGATTGATCCCACTCTCATCCCACTCAACCAGGAACGGGGGTTAAACAACGAGCCGGTCTTGTCCACCACCAGCAACCCAATGATGGGCGTCACCACCAGCAACATAAGCAAGCCGGTCTGACGATTGCTACTACGCTGTCTTTGCGTATTTCCGGAGGGGCTTACAACCTGGATCAAACCCAGCACCCAGATCACGCTCAGGGGCAACTTGGTGACGACGGCCAGCAGGGTGTGAGGCAGTCGTCGGCCATTGGCTAGGTAGGCATTGATGAACACCTTCACCAGCACGGCAAAACCAACCACGCCCCCCACTGCAGCACCGACATTCTGCGTACCACCACACAACATGAACAGGTAGGCAATGGCGATAACTGAGACAGGAATCAAGAAGGTTAGACCCAGATCGTCATAATTCGAGAACACAACGATCTTTCTGCGTGACCCACACCCCAGCACAATACCGAGGAGCAGGATGGCCAGGACCACTATCAGGATCGCATCGTGCTCACTCATCTGTTTACACCTCCGCGTCACAAGTAAAAAGCCCCGGCTAACCGGGGCTTTTTGGTGATTAGTCGACGTTTACACCGTATTGTTTGGCGAGAGCCGACAGGCCACCAGCAAAGCCTTGGCCAACGGCCTTGAACTTCCATTCAGCGTTGTGTCGGTACAACTCGCCAAAGTTCATGGCGGTCTCGGTACTGGCGTCTTCAGACAGGTCGAAACGAGCGATTTCAGTATTGTTGTCAGCGTTCACGATACGGATATATCCGTTGCTCACCATGCCAAAGTTCTGCTTACGCTCTTCGGCCTCATGAATAGTCACAGCGAATACCAGCTTCTGCACCTCGGCCGGGATCTTGTCGAAGTGCAACGCCACTGTCTCGTCATCGCCAGCGCCTTCACCAGTGCGATTGTCACCCTGATGGACTACAGAACCGCAAGGGCTGGTCTTATTGTTGAAGAAGATGAAGCTCGCGTCGCTAATCACTTTCTCATCAGCACCAACCATGAATACTGACGCATCCAGGTCGAAAGCAGAGCCGTCGGTTACACGCATGTCCCAACCCAGGCCTGCGATAGCAGTCTTCATTGTCGGGGCTTCTTTAGTCAGGGAGACGTTGCCGCCTTTTTTCAGGGATACACCCATGTTGTTACTCCTTGATATGAGATTTAGTGGGTGGGGTTGTCCTCACCCAAATATTGCTGATTAGCTGGCGCTGATGCCGTACTGGTCACACATGGCTTTCAGACCACCAGCATAACCTTGACCAACGGCGCGGAACTTCCACTCGTTGTTGTGACGATACAGCTCTCCGAAGATCATGGCGGTCTCAGTGCTGGCATCTTCGCTGAGGTCGTAGCGGGCTACTTCAATACCGGTCGCGTCGTTGACCAACCGGATGAAGGCTCCACCGACTTGGCCAAAGCTCTGGCGGCGAGCCTCGGCATCGTGAATGGTTACCGTGAAGGCAATCTTATCAACTTCAGCCGGGATCTTGGTCAGGTCAACTTTTAGAGACTCGTCATCACCATCACCGGCACCGGTACGGTTGTCACCAGCATGAACCACCGACTGAGCGGCATCGGACAGGTTGTTGTAGAAGATAAAGTCGTTATCGCCGCGCACCTTGCCGGTACTGGTCAGCAGGAACGCAGAAGCATCCAGGTCGAAGTCCTGACCATCGGTAGCGCGGGGATCCCAACCCAGCCCCATCAGTACCTTGGTCATGGTCGGGTCAGCTTTTGCCAGAGAGACGTTACCGCCTTTGCTCAGAGACACACTCATTTCAAACACTCCATAGTTCGGCCACCTTGGCCTGACAGTTAAACATTATCGGTTGCTTCGGCTTCTTTCTCTTCGGCCTTTCCGGGGAAGATAAAGCTCGCCAGGATGCCCATCGCCAACACAACCAGCACGACGATAAGGCTTGCAGATGCGGAGATTGACAGCCCGTGATGCAGGAAGTGATCACTGGCGTTCAGACCCAGCTTGGCAGCAATGAAAAACAGCAGGACGATTACCGCCTTCTCCAGGTGAACGAGATATTGTTTCATCGCCTCGAGTACGAAGTACATGGTCCGCAGCCCCAGGATGGCGAACATCATGGCGCTATACACAATCAGCGGCTCCTTGGATACGGCGATCACCGCCGGCACAGAGTCGAAAGCGAACATCACATCGGAAAGCTCCACCACAGCCAGACACAGCAACAACGGAGTCGCATAACGCGCAGCCTTGCTACCACGGCCAACCATTACGTCAGCGTTTTCCGGCTTGGCCAGTTCGGCATCGACTTCATGCTGAGTCAGCAGGAAAGCATGCCCACGCAGTTTCGGCCACAGAGGGAAGAAGCGTTTGACCATACGGTAGGCCAGATGCTGAGAGTAATCCTCAATTTCCTCATCATCGTCTCCGCTCTTGAGCATCATCACCGCCGTCCAGCCAACAATGGCGGCGAACACCAGCTCAACCCACGGACCTAGCATCAACAGGCCGGTACCGATGGTGACGAAGATGGCACGGAACACGATCGCCCCGATCACCCCCCAGTACAGTACCCGGTGACGATAGCCGTCCGGTACGGCAAACCAGGAGAAGATCGCCATCATGACGAACAGGTTATCGACAGACAGCACCTTCTCCAGGGCATAACCGGTGATGAACAGGCTGGCCACTTCGGCGCCGTGATGAACATACAGGAAGCCCGCAAATCCCATTGCGGCGACGATCCAGAAAATCGTCCAAAGCACTGCACTTTTCAGAGGGATGGGTTTGTCATCCCGGTGCGCGAACATATCAATGAGGATGGCCCCCACTGCCAGACCTACAAACACAGCTACCGTTTCAATGGGAAAGCCAATATGCGTTGATTCCATTGCTGCTCTCTTTTGGGTTACAGATCGAAGTCAGCCGGGTTCAGGCCGACCAAGTTACACACGCTGCAGATGTAGTTCTGCTCGTGGGTGTCAAAATCGTTGTCGCTCTTGGCAACCGCGATAGCCACCCGAATGGCCAACTGCAGCTCGTCAGGGTTATCCTTCAATCGCACGATGAGCTTCATCGCTTCACCCTTGCCCACTTCCTGGTCAAAGTCGAAACTGCTCATCAGGGTGTTGAACACATCCACCACCTCAGCGGTATCGAAGACTTTCAGCTCCGGGGATGACTTGATAAAACCAAGCATCTTTTGCTTTTCTTCGCTGCTGACGCCATCACTGGACATGGCCACGCCAACGCACACGGCAATGGTGCCTTCCAGGAACTTGCGATTCTTGAATCGCCCTACTTGCTTTGCCAGTTCATCCCGGCCAGCCGAGAACCCGGCTCTGAACTTGTCAAATATGGACATGTTGCACCTCCTTCGTTGTGGTGAATTATTTGCTTCCGGCAGTCCATCGAAATCCCCACCCCCAGGCACGATCCATATCGCGATGGCCAGAGAAGTAGCGATTTACCCGTTCTACGCTAATTGCACCATCGGTGTTCACCAACCGGGCAATCGCGCATATGCCGTGGCCGGAGTAGCCATCGGTCAGCCGTGATTCGATGGGGCTCTGGCCCGGGACATGGACGGTAACAAGACCATCGGTGGAATCCCAGTTCGGAATACCCTCGTAGATGAAGGCGTAGATCAGCACCTCATCAATGTCCTTCCACTGCTTACCGTTGATGTGCAGCCACTCACCATCGCTGACCGCACCGGTACGGTCATCGCCTTGCAACTCGACAAAAGGTTCTTCATGAAGCGAACCAAAGCCATTGCCCAAGGCCTGTACCACTGTCTTATAACCGTCCTTGAGCCGGACAAATGCCCCTAGGTCCAGATCAACCCCTTTCTTAGCGCCGAACAAGCCTCCAACGATTCCCCGGTGGGTAGCGCTCTGGTTCCAGTTCAGGTTCACGCGGATCAGACCATAGTCATCCTGTTTTTTCAGGCTGACGGTCGGTTTGTCCTTGGTCAGCGAAACCTTGCTGAGGTTCACCTTGGGAGCAGGAGCAGGGGCAGGACTGGGAGCCGGAGATGGCGCCGCGGATTGGTCTTCTGAAATATCCACCCCAAAGTGTTCGGCCAGCGGCTTGAGGCCACCGTTGAAGCCTTGGGAGATAAAGCGGAACTTCCATTCATTGTTGCGCCGGTACAGCTCACCCAGGATGAGAGCCGCTTCACTGCGGCCGGTCAGTTCGACAATGCACTTGACCACAGGTTCACCAGCAACCTCGACCGTGATCAACAGCGAGCCCAGAGAGGCAACTGTCTTGCCGGCATCGCAAGTGGCGCTGAACGCAATCTTCTCAACCGAGGCATTGATGTTGGGCAGATTGATGGCAAAAGTCGTGTTGACGCCTTCGGTCAGCAGCCGGATTGAGCCGTCATCGTTGACCTTCTGACCGTAGAAAACGAAGTCAGCATCGCCCTTGACCTTCCCACCATCGAACAGACGGAATGAGGCGATGTCAGCAGCTACGCCGGTCTGAACCCGGACAGTGACCAGCGAGGAAGGTACGGGGGCATTGCCCCCGGGGGTAAGTTCCTTCACTGCACGATCTCCATCAGGATGTCGCGCAGCATGTCCTGCACCATGCGACCTTGGCAGGCCTTGCCGTGGGCAGTAAAGGTCCAGTCACCGCCATTACGAGCCATAGAGGCGATCAGTACACCGGTGTGTCTCCCCTGTTCAGAGAGGTTATAACGACCCAGCTCCACACCCTTGTCGTTCACCACCCGGCAGAAGGCGTTCTGCACTTCATTAAAGGTCTGCCCGCGAAAGCTATTCACTGTGATGGCGAGATATTCCACATTGGAGGGGACCTTCGTCAGATCAATATAAATAACCTCATCATCTCCATCACCATCCCCTGTCAGGTTGTCACCACTGTGACGGATGGAGCCGCATTTGGATTCCAGCTGGCGGAACCAGACCAGATCCAACATTTCACCATTGAGGGCCAACATGGCACAGGAAGCATCCAAGTCGATACTGTCACTGCCACCAAATAACCCGCCCAAAAAACCGCCTTTTTTCACCGGATCCCAACCTAACCCAACCTGCACAGACTTGAGTTGTCCCTTACTCTCTTTGGCCAGAGAAATGGTCTGGCGCTTTTGCAAACTGACCGACACGTTAAAGCCTCCTGCGTTATGTAAAGATAGAGTTCAATTAGTCCACTTGACATTGCCACAATGCCCGGCGGCTGACAATTTGACTTTGTCCGCCGCGATATCAATAAATGATATTTATGTGGGCAATGGTATCAACCGCGCCTCCAGGAAAGATGATAACTTACGCACAATTTGGCTATTTATCAAAGCTATTAGCAATGAGCTCATTGCTTAATCTAGCCCTCTATGGTCTATCAGTTTATGATAACCAGATTTTCAATTAATTCCGAATGGAGCTATCGTGAAAAATTGCATTTGGTTTATGGGGGGGCTGTCTTCTCAGCGAGATATCCTGCTGGCCATTAAAGAAGCCAAGATCGATGATTTAACCGTTCTGGCATCACACCCACAAAACCGACCCGAGATCTTATCTGTCGCTGATTACTCTTTTGTTGAGCCCGAAGAGTCCGCGCTGT
>JAGOXX010000028.1:6684-14576 GCA_018059485.1 Aeromonadaceae bacterium
ATCCTGCTGGCCATTAAAGAAGCCAAGATCGATGATTTAACCGTTCTGGCATCACACCCACAAAACCGACCCGAGATCTTATCTGTCGCTGATTACTCTTTTGTTGAGCCCGAAGAGTCCGCGCTGTTGGAGTTCATGGCCAACATCATCGAGCGCTATGAAGTCGGCACCGTACATGTCGGACGCAACTGCAGCTGGTTTGAGCAACACCGCCCTGAGATCGAAGAAATGGGGGTTCGCCTAGTCACAGGCGCCCGTGACGTGGCCACCTTCGCGCTGGCCGACGACAAGGTGAAATTCGCCACGTTCATGGAGCAATCTGGTTTGCCGGTCGTACCCTCCCTACAGATCAATACCGTTGATGAGCTCAAAGCCGCTATCGCAGATAAGCCGTTTGGCGACGTGCCGATGTGTATCAAACCGGTAACAGGCATCTATGGACAAGGGTTCTGGCGCCTCGATCCGAACGCCACCATGATGAAGGCCTTGGCTGACCCAGATTCTCGCCGTATCAATCCCAACCTGTATCTTCAGGCCATGCAGGGGACTGAGATCAAGCCCCAGGTGCTCATGCCGTACTTAGCCGGCCCGGAGTGCTCCGTGGATATGCTGCTCGAGCATGGCGAAGTCATTGCTGCAATTGGGCGCAAAAAGGAAGGCGCTCTGCAGCACATGGAAATTGAAAGTCCGGCCTTCAACCTTGCGCAGGCCTGCGCAATGAAAATGCGAGCCGATGGACTCATTAATGTTCAAACCCGGAATAACCAATTTGGCGAGCCCCTGCTGCTGGAGATCAACCTGCGTCCGTCAGGTGGGATCTGCTACTCACACGCATGCGGTGTCAGCCTCCCGGTGCTGTTTGCCAAGCGCCAAACCGGCCAACTGACCAAAGGCCATGCAAAAAACAGCGCCGTGCGCTCCTTCCGCCGAGCCACCGTCCGTGTTGTCTCTGATGTTATTCACCTGCCGGAGTAACCCATGACGCAAGAACATGTCTCTATGCCGCACCGAGTTAGTTCCAAGGCCAAGCTCATCGCATACAGCGCCGTGCTGTCCGTCGCCTTGGCGAGCTTGATCGGCCTGGACTATGTGTTGCCGGAAAAAACCAACGCCAATGTCACAGGCGTTGAGGTGAAGCGGGTAGACAAGGACGGTCCCATCAGCGCGGAGAATCCCGCAGACGGCCCGACCCATGACGCCTATTTCATTTACACCGCGCTGAGCGGTCCAGGTACCGAGCTGTCAGATCAGGTTCGGGTGTTCATCAATGAGGATACGGGCTGGCATTGGCCACCGTATTTCAAATTCAACTCTGCAGATGTCCAGGCAAGGGCTCAAACGCTGTCCAAAAACAACACCGAGGTCACGATTACCTCCTACGGCTGGCGCATCAACATATTCTCCATGTTCCCTAACGTGCTCGCTATCGAGGCATCCAAAGATGTAGTGGTACCGGTAAGCCTGATCCGCAGTGTTGCCCTCTTCATCTGGTTTCTGTTGATGGTAAAAAGCCTGCTGCTGTGTCGTCGTTTGCTCAAGCGGAGGGAAAGTCATGTTTAAATACCACCTCTCCACCGGCACCTTGACCATCCAGCCCCATGCTGGCAATTGGAGTCCTGATGCCCTGTTTGAGATAGCGGAACGTCGGAATCCAAAGCGAGCCTTTCTGTTTGTCAGCAAGGCCCTTGGTCGCCACATTCCGGTAGCTCCCCGCACTATGAAACATGCCTACCGAGATCTTGCACAACAGATCCCTGCTGGACTACCCGGGCCAGTCCTGTTTATCGGCATGGCCGAGACTGCGGTTGGCTTGGCTGCCGGCGTCCACCGGGAATATTGCCGTACCAGAGGCGATGCCGTACTCATCACCTCTACTCGGCACCCGGTTGATGGCAAGCTGATGTGCGAGTTTGTTGAGGCCCACAGCCATGCAACAGATCACCTTATCTATTGGCCGGAAGACCCCGAACTGGCCACCATGGCCCGCTATGCTCGCTCCCTAGTGCTGGTCGATGACGAGGCCACCACCGGTAACACGTTCGCCAACCTGCTGGCCGAACTGCCCAAGGCGGGGCTGTCCCAGCTCCAGCGCGTTTGCACGGTGACATTGACTGATTGGAGCGGTAACGCATTAGCTGGCAAGTCTCCTTTCCCTGTCACCCCCATTGCATTGATGACGGGGGAATGGAAGTGGGAACCAAAGCCAGAGGCAATACCTCCAGTTATGCCAGCAGTCAACGTGACAGCCCGCGGCACCGCCCCCCTGTCACAACGGCAGGACTGGGGCCGATTAGGGGCTGGCTCCGGCCGCAAAGCGCCACCAACTGCGCGGCCTGCTCGCCTCGGCGAGCGGATCTTGGTGCTAGGCTCTGGCGAGTTTGTGTGGCCACCTTTTTTACTGGCCGAGCAGATGGAGCAACAAGGCGGCGAAGTCAAATTTAGTGCCATCACTCGTTCACCGATTGCGGTGGGTATGGCCATCAGCAATGCTCTGAGCTTTTCCGACAACTACGGCCTAGGCATTCCCAACTTCGCCTACAACATCCACCCGGAGCAATACGACCGGATCATTGTCTGCGTGGAAACCCCCGCAGACAGTCTCGATCCGGCGCTTTGCCAATCCTTACGCAATGTCGAGGTGATCACCTATGCCTAATACCCCTCTCATCCTGGCCGATCTGGATGACACCCTGTTCCAGACAATGCGTAAGCTCGGGCCTGATGCGCCACCAGTTGACCAACTGGCAGTTGGTGCCTACGACCGGGAAATGAAGCCGCGGAGTTTCATGACCGCTCAACAGTCCATGCTGGTGAACTGGATGCTGGAACATGCTGAGCTTATCCCTGTGACCGCCCGCGGCACCGAAGAAATCAGCCGGGTGGCCATCAAGTTCAAATCCTGGGCGGTAACCACCCATGGCGCGGTGATCCTCAAGCCCGATGGCACACCGGATGAAGACTGGCAAGCCTTTATGCTGGCGCGGCTGGTCGGCTTTCATGACCGGATCCAACTCATCCAGGAAACCGCGACGGCCCTGTTCAGAGACAAGGGAATTGACGCCTGGGCCCGTATCAACTTCGAATACGGCAAGCCTATCTACCTGGTGATGAAACACCGGAGCAGCGCCAAGCTGGATGAGCTGTATTCTGCCGGGGCAGAGCTGGAAAGCCTCGTTGATACCGAGGGCTTTTACATCCACCGCAACAGCAACAACATCGCCTGGTTGCCCCACTGCGTGGAAAAAGGCCTCGCCGTTGAGTTCCTGCTGGCCAAGCTGAGCAAAGAACAGGAAGCCCGGCCGGTCATTGGCCTGGGAGATAGCCTGAGTGATCACCGATTCCTGAGACACTGCAGCTGGTGGGGTGTACCTCAGCAAAGCCAATTCGCAGGATTGATTGAATCCACCCTGGACCTATAAGGAGTCACGAATGCAAACACAACCGTTCTCTGGCTCCTACAAGGCTGGCAGCATCGAGTTTTTGTTGAAACCCTTGGTCATCCAAATGACCAGCGTGGAAGAGAAAGAGCGACTGATCCAGTCCGGGAAGCGGCACTATTCCGAAATGCTTAGCCAGGAACCTGAACCCTCTCCTCATCATCTGCAATTATTCCATTCAGCCCTTGAGCTGGGTGGCCAGCGCCTCGCACTTGAGTCCGTCCAGTTGGCCAAGGCCATTCGCCAGCGGCTCGAGGGGCGGCCCATCGTGCTGGTCAGCCTTGTTCGCGCTGGTGTGCCGCTGGGGGTCATTCTTCACCAAACCCTGCAGGAGCTGGGGGCTGAGTCCTATCACTACGGCATCAGCATCATTCGTGATCGAGGTATTGACCATGAAGCACTGGGCATCATCGAATCTCGCCATGGCACCGAGGGGATAGTCTTTATTGACGGCTGGACCGGCAAGGGCGCCATTACCGGCGAACTGAAACGCACTCTGGCAGACCGCCCAGGCTACCCGGACATGCCACGACTGGTCGTTCTGGCCGATCCCTGCGGCTGCAGCTGGTTGAGCGCATCGGGAGACGACTGGCTGATCCCGTTCGGAATCCTCGGCGCGCCGGTATCCGGCTTGGTTTCCCGCTCCATCTGGACGGATAGCGGCCTACATGGCTGCGTTCACTGCAATCACTTGGCTGAATATGAGTGCAGTGAGTATCTAGTCGATGTCATCGCCAGTCACCGCCAGAAATTGGATCTTGATTCAATCCCGGCCTGTAGCTGGGAGGTGGGTGACGCCTTGCCTCTGGCCTTGGAAAGCTCTCAGGTTATTGATGAGCTTGCGGACAAGTACGGCATCAGCAACCGCAACCGGATCAAGCCGGGCATTGCCGAGGCCACCCGTGCGGTACTTCGCCGAGTGCCGGATCATGTGCTGGTGCGCTCCATAAACGACAATGACGTTATCCTGCTGGTTCACCTCGCTAAGGAACTGGGGATAGTCATCACCGAGGTCGGAGCGGCGTTGGGGCCGTATCGTGCAGTTACCATCATCAAGAAGGTGTCCTAACTATGCAGGACCTCTCTCCCTTCGCTCTTGGGGCTACCTTGTATATGCCCGCCACTCGGGACGACCTGGTTGATGCTGTTTTGTTCAATAAAATCGAAGGACTGCGCTCTTTGGTGATCTGTCTCGAAGATGCCGTCGCGGAGAAAGATGTTCAGCAGGCCAGGCGGAATCTGGCATCCATCGTGTCGACCATGAACCAAGTCGGTGCAGTTGACGGCGGCCCCTTGGTGTTTATTCGCCCCCGCGATGTGGGTATGGCTGCAGAGCTGGTAGATACACTGGATCTGCGCCTTGCCGTCGGGTTTGTATTGCCGAAATTCAATCTGGAAAATATGGCTCAGTGGCAGGCGGCCATTGGCCATACGCATCTGCGCTGGATGCCCACTCTGGAGACGGCTGATGTGTTTGACGCCCTCGCCATGCGGGAACTGGCCGAGGCGTTGGATACCGACGCCCTTCGGGAGAAAATCCTGGCTCTGCGGATCGGCGGGAATGACCTGATGAACGTACTGGGGATCCGGCGCTCACGAACCGAGACCCTTTACGAAGGCCCGCTGGGGTATGTGTTCAAAATGTTGGTCAGCACCTTCGCCTCTCGCGGGTTTGCTCTCACTGCCCCAGTTTGCGAGGTAATCGACACCCCTGGATTGCTGGAGCGTGAACTACTTCAAGATGTCGCTCATGGGCTGGTCGGCAAGACAGCTATCCACCCCAGTCAAATAGCCGTCATCCACCGGGCTTTGTCCATCGAAACGGCAGAGTACCAGGACGCCCTACGGATCCTGAACTCCGAGCAGGCTGTGTTCAAAAATAACGGTGCCATGTGCGAGCCAACCACACATCGTCGCTGGGCATCCAACATATTGACCCGAGCGCGGATCTATGGTGTTAGTCCGACAATTAACCGCATAGATGCCAAATCTGCGGCTCACTCCTAACTAATCAACGGGAATTATTGAGAATGGGTTTTCGCTTTAGACGCAGTATCAGCTTGATCCCCGGAGTCAGGATCAACCTTAGCAATGGAGGCCCCAGCCTCTCGCTTGGACCTAGAGGGGCCAGCGTATCAATTGGCCGGAGCGGAGCGTATGCCAACCTGGGACTTCCTGGTACCGGCCTCAGCTATCGCACCCGTATTGGTGGAGGGATCGCCCAACGAGGTAATCCTCCCCCCGCGCCGTCAGCAAAC
This sequence comes from Aeromonadaceae bacterium, assembly GCA_018059485.1. GTDB lineage: Bacteria > Pseudomonadota > Gammaproteobacteria > Enterobacterales > Aeromonadaceae > Pseudaeromonas. Next base: position 12,380 of record JAGOXX010000028.1, read on the forward strand.
GATGTGGCCGAGCTTGAGCGCCAAGCCGCCGTCATCAACGGCGACATGGAGTGGATCCTAGGTATCCACACAGAAACCCCCAACCCGGCCCATGGACGGACAATGGGCTCGCTGCTTGACGCCTACTTGGCACATCACACTGCGGTATTCTCTCTGCCTGCGCCAGTCAGACCGCAAAAGCCCGCGGACTTGCTGATACCCGAACGCCCAGTACAGAGCAAGCCAGGGCTCTTGTCAGGGCTGTTCTGTAGCGAGCAGCAACGGGAGGCGGACTATCAGGCCCAACTACAAGCCTGGGAGGTCGAGGTGAAGCAGGTGGAGCAGGCCAACCAGCTACGCCTGCAGCAGTACCAGCAAGCTCGGGTAGCCTGGGCAGAGCAGTATGCCCAATGGCAGTCAGATGCTACCGCCCACGCCGCTAAACAAACCGTCTCGGTCGATGAGCTCAGGCAGCGCTTTGCCGCCGATCTGGCCTTCTTTGAGCAGGTACTTTCGGTTGACCTGTCCCAGCTGGAATGGCCACGAGAGACCACGTTCACCTTTGAGGTGGATCCGCAGGCCTCTCTCGTCAAATTGGATATTGACCTACCCGAGATAGAGGACATCCCGCCACAAACCGCCAAACTCAACGCCAGTCAAACAGATTTGGTGGTGAAGGATAAGTCAGATAAGCAACTGCGCTTGGAGTATGCTCGGCACGTTCATGGATGTCTGCTGCGGATCATGGGTGAAGTATTCGCAACGCTGCCATTGCAATCCGTGTCCATCGCCGGCTTCACTCAACGCCTGAGCCCCGCATCCGGACAGATTGAAGACGACTATATCCTGCAATGCACCGCCAGTCGGGCCCAGTTCGAGCAACTGAACTTCCAGGCTCTGGATCTGGTGGACCCCGTGGCAGCCTTGGAACGATTCGAGTTGCACCGCAACATGACCAGCACTGGAATTTTCAAATCGTTAAAGGTGTCCTGATGAAGCTATCTATCAACCCTGAGCTTAAGCGTCTGAGCCCCACCAACTTTTGGCATATTCTGGCCACAGGCTTTGGGTCCGGGCTATCACCCAAGGCCCCAGGGACGGCTGGCTCCCTCGCCGCAGTGCCGTTCTGCTACTTGTTGGGCTTAGCCAGCCTGCCGCTAAAGGCCACAATCATTGTTGTGGCATTCGCCATTGGCGTTTACGCCTGCCAGAAGGCCACTGACGCAATAGGGATCGACGATCATGGCGGAATTGTCTGGGACGAGTTTGTGGGGATGTTCATCACCGTCGCCTGCTTGCCCAATACCCTCGCTTGGCTCATCGCTGGCTTCGTCGTCTTTCGGATTTTTGATATATGGAAGCCATGGCCGATCGGCCCCATTGATGCCAAATTGAAGGGAGGGCTCGGCATCATGTTGGATGACGTGATTGCCGGCGTGTTCGCGCTTGTCGTTCTGAAACTAATTGAAGTCACTTTTTTCTGAAAAAATAATGACCACATCAAAGACCACGAAGAAGTTCGAAATAATCTCAGGCAAGCAGAAACGACTGTTTAGCCTGATCCTGCTGCTGGATGCTGGGCGAGATCGTTCCGCTGAAGGTCTGGCCCGGGCCTTAAGCTGTTCTAGCCCAACATTTCACCGGCTCCTAGCCGAGCTGCGCTCCAACTATGACATGGATGTGACTTATAACCAGGAGCAAAACCAGTATCAGATAACCTCTTATGGTTGTGTCCCTGAAAGTGTTATCCACGCCATAGGCACTATCTTGGCCGGAGAACAAGAGCTGGCAGAATCTTTGGATCCTGCGTCCATTCATCACTATTCAGATAGACACATCGTTCACCTCGACGAGGCGACCATTCAGGCTATTGATGATATTTCGGCACAAAACCAGCAGCGTCCCCTATCACGCAGAGACATTATTGCCGGGGCAATAGACATTCTTAATAGCGCCATTGGACTTACCAAGAAAAAGTAGATTTATCTATCAACTAGACAAAGGAGCAACCTGTGAAGCAATGGATTATTTTTTTGATAGTGCCAATCGCCAGCTATATGGCCATAGACACGATAGCATCGTTCTCATTGATAGTGTTATTTGACATGGACTGGGACGACGGCTGGTTCAGAGTGTGGGCATTCATCTACAACTTTTTCATCGGCGCAATATTTTTTGCTTGCGCCCCAAACAAGAATAAAGCTTTGGCTCTAACGCT
>JAGOXX010000124.1 GCA_018059485.1 Aeromonadaceae bacterium
TGGCTCAGTAGCTCGGCATATCGGTCGGTAGACAGCTTGCCTTTGAGGGCGCGGCGCAGCAAGCGCCATTGCTGCAAGGGCGCTTGTAAGGGCGCCGCCGCATAGCGTAGTGGCTTATAGTTGACGCCAATGCCCTGGGCCTGAAATAGTGCCAGCAGCAATAGCAGATTCACTTCGCCACCATGGCTATGCTGTATCTGCAGGCAACAGGGCTCGACGCTGGGTTGTTGATAGAGGCTGAGCGTTAATTGCCAGAGCCTACTCGCCGTCAGCAAAGGCTTGCTCCTTGGTTTCGAGCTCTTCACCGAGAGTCATCCACTCGGTTTCGACGGCCTCGAGTTGCTGAGTGAGTGGCCCTTGCTGGGCTAACAGGCTGGTCAGCTTGGCCTTGGCCGTTTCGGTATAGAGCTCCGGATCGGCGAGGGCTTGTTCGATTTCGTTAAGCTGTTGTTGCAGTTTGCTCATCTGGGTTTCGAGCTTCTCCAGCTTCTGTTTCAGCGGTCGAACCGACTGACGAAATTCAGCTTCCCGTCGTTTCTGATCCTTGCGTGCTGCCGCCGATTGGCCGCTGCTCTCGCTGCTACTGTCGTTACTGGCCTGACTTTTTTCCAACTCCAGCAGCCATTTGTGATAGTCATCCAGATCGCCATCGAAGGATTCGACGCGCCCCCCGTGAACCAGATAGAGGTCATCGGTGGTGGTGCGCAGCAGGTGACGATCGTGCGAGACGATGACCATGGCCCCCTCGAAGCCTTGCAGGGCCATGGTCAGGGCCTCGCGCATCTCCAGATCCAGGTGGTTGGTGGGTTCATCCAGCAGCAGCAGGTTGGGCTTTTCCCAGACGACCAGCGCCAGCACCAAGCGGGCTTTTTCGCCACCGGAGAAGGGGCCGACCGGCTCGAGAGCCTTGTCGCCATGAAAACCGAAGCCGCCGAGGAAGCTGCGCAGCTCCTGCTCGCTCTTGTCGGGGGCCATCCGGGTCAAGTGGGCCAGCGGGGTGTCATCGCTGCGCAGATACTCGAGCTGATGTTGGGCGAAGTAGCCAATCTTGACACCACGGGCCAGCTCCAGCTTGCCGGATCTCGGGGCGAGTTCACCAGCCAACAGCTTGATGAAGGTCGATTTACCGGCACCATTGCGTCCCAATAGACCGATGCGCGAGCCGGGAACCAGATTCAGTTTGATCTTTTCCAGGATCAACTTGTCGCCATAACCGGCGCTGAGATTCTCCATCACCATCAGCGGTGTTGGCAGAGCGTCAGGTTCCCGGAAGCTGAACTGGAATTGCGAATCAACGTGAGCGGGCAGAATACGCTCCATCCGCTCCATGGCCTTGAGTCGGCTCTGTGCCTGGCGAGCCTTGCTGGCCTTGTAGCGGAAACGGTCGATGTAGGATTGCATGTGCGACAGGGCAACCTGCTGCTTCTCATACAGGGATTGCTGTTGCGCCAGCATCTCGGCCCGTTGCAGCTCGAAGTCAGAGTAGCCGCCGCTGTATTCGTTGAGCTTACCATTTTCGATATGGATGATGCGGTTGATGACCCGATCGAGAAAATCGCGATCGTGGGAGATCAGAATCAAGGTGCCGCGATAGCTGCGCAGCCAGCTCTCCAGCCAGATCACCGCATCCAAATCCAGGTGGTTGGTCGGTTCATCCAGCAGCAGCAGATCGGAGCGGCAAAGCAGTGCCTGGGCCAGGTTGAGACGCATACGCCAGCCCCCAGAGAAGGCGCGAACCGGTGAATTGTGCTGATCGCTGGCAAAGCCCAGCCCGTGCAGCAGGGTGCCGGCGCGGGCGCGAATGCTGTAACCGCCGATGGCTTCGAGCTTGCCGTGCAAGTCGGCGACCTTGATGCCGTCCCCTTGCTGTTCAGCCAGAGCCAGCTCCTGCTCCAGGCGACGGTATTCATGGTCGCCATCGATCACATAGTCGAGGGCCGGTTTGTCGAGGGCCGGGGTTTCCTGAGCCACGCTGGCCATCTGCCAGCCTGCTGGTACCGAGAGGCTACCGTTGTCGACGCTCAACTCGCCTTTAAGCAGGGCAAAGAAGGAGGATTTGCCGCAGCCATTCTTGCCGACCAGGCCAACCTTATGACCCGGGAAGATGGTGGCGCTGGCGTTATCCAGTAGCTTGTTGTTGCCGCGTAACAGTTCTATTCCACTGGCGATGATCATGTCAGTTCCCGATGTTCAATGCAGAGTGGCCTGTTGCCGCTCCGCGCAAATAATTGTCAAGGCAGATAACGCAGCAGACTTTGCTGGTACTGTTCCTGCGAGCTGAATCCGGCTTTCCGGTAGGCCTGTTCTTCGCTCATTCCCTGCTTGAGATGCAGCAAGGTCTGGTACAACTGCCACTGCTCGAGCCATTCGATGAGGCCGAGCCCCAATTGCTGGCTGAATTGATCCAGTACCTCGCACGGCGAAAGCCCCTGCTCCTGGTGGCAGCGATTAGCAATGGCGGTCAGATCGCCACCCTGACGCAGTGTATCGAGTGCACAACGAATGCCACCACTCACCGGGTTGGCGGCATGGGCGCTGACTTTGAACTCGGGTAACAGGTCGGCCAGCAGACGGCACAGGCGACCGGTATGGCCGGTCCACTCCAATGGCTGGGTGGTGAGCAGTTGGCTGAGTCGAGCCAACAGAGGTTGTACGAGCGGATGGGGTTGTAGGTAACCAGCGGCGCTCGGGCGGTGTGCCTGAACGCGGATGGAAAAATGGATGCGTGCCAGATGGCAACCTTGCCACAGTGTCATGCCATATAGGCAGTCGGCTGGTAGCCAGAATAGATCGCCTTGGCGCAGCACCAGCTCTTCGCGGCCCAGGCGGAGCAACAAGCTACCGCTCAACACGGCGATCAGATGATCGCAGGGACGGCGATGGCGGCCCAACAGGCTCAAGCGATCCGCAGATAGAGTGTCAAAATGAACAGGATAAGACATGCAGGCCAACAGGCTGATAAATCGATGGCGCGGATTATACGCAAAAAAAGTGGCACAAGGCACAAACCCCACCATTTTCCCGCATTTTCGCGCGGGGGAGAGTGTGTTCACTCCGGGCTTTTTCCGGTATGCTGAGCAGCACTATTTTTACGCCTCCGTGATGCCGAGGCGCCAACACCGGGAACCTGACATGAAAGTAAGCCATCTGAGCGTTGTTACCCTCGACTATACCGTTTCTGACGAGTCCGGCGACGTGCTGGACAGCACCGAAGGCCATGAGCCGTTGGTTTACCTGCATGGGGCCGGCTTTTTGGTTCCGGGTCTGGAAAAGGCGCTGTATGACCGCTCCGTCGGTGACAGCTTCGAATTGAATGTGGATGCCGCCGAAGCCTATGGCGAATACGATGATGACCTGGTGCAAAGCGTTCCGGGCGAACTGTTCGACGGCATGGAAGTCGCGGAAGGCGATACCTTTGTTGCAGATACCGATGATGGCCACCGTCCGGTGACCGTAGTTGAAGTGAGCGAAGAGTTCGTCAAGGTTGATGCCAACCACCCGCTGGCTGGTGTAAACCTGCACTTCAAGGTCGCGGTACGCGATGTGCGTCCGGCGACAGCCGAAGAAATTGCCCACGGTCATGTGCATGGCCAGGATGATCACCACCATGAGGGTTGCTGTGGTGGCCACGGTCATTCTCATGACGACGAGCATGAGTGCTGTGGTGGTCATGGTCATGACCACGATCACGAAGATAAGGCTGAAGGCTGCTGTGGTGGCGGTGGTTGCGGCCGTCACTAAGCGTTTGTGCTCAATCTCCGAAGGCCCTGCATTGCAGGGCCTTTTCGTATCTAGTCGCCGGCCTGTGGTAGCATGCTCACCTGAATGACCAGCCTGGAGCCGACCTATGGCCTATCAGTGGATCCTGTTTGATCTGGATGACACTCTGTTTGATTTTCCTGCCGCCGAAGCACTGCGTGCTGCTTTTGCCCACTATTCCGTGACTCTGACGGCCGAGATGTTGGCCGATTACCAGGCTCTCAATCGGGCGCTATGGGAACAATACAATGCCGGTTTGATCGATGTGCAGACTCTCAAACAGGCCCGTTTTCGTGACTTGGCACCCCAGCTGGGGGTAGCTCCGCTGGAGTTAAATCAACGCTTCATGCAGGCAATTCTGGAGCGTAGCCAACCCTTAGGCGGTGTCCAACAGACGCTGCAGCTACTGCAGGGCCGCGTGAAAATGGGGATCATCACCAATGGTTTTGCTGATATCCAGCATGCCCGTCTGCAGCAGAGTGGTCTGGCCGAGTGCTTCGACTTCATGCTGGTCTCTGAAGAGTTGGGCGTCAACAAACCGGATCCGCGCATCTTCAATGCGGCCCTGGCGCGTATGCCGCAAATCGAGGCGGCAGATGTGCTGATGGTTGGTGATAACCCGCAGACCGATGTGGCTGGTGCGGCCGGGGTGGGGATGGAGACCTGCTGGTTCAACTCTCATCGGCAAGATCTGTTGGTGAAGGCGACCCATGCGATTGATCACTTCAGCGAACTGCTGGCATTGCCGCGGGTGCAGGCTCTGCTGACCGAGTGAGAGAGTGCGG
>JAGOXX010000029.1:0-13002 GCA_018059485.1 Aeromonadaceae bacterium
GTCTACTGGGAGCCGGACTGGTTGCCGGTAAATGATGCGACTTGGGCGACCGACGCCGGCATCAGCTATCTCAACACCACAGGCAATGTCGGCAATGCTTGGGAAAACCAGGCGCTGTTTGACTTCAGCGGTGATGCTCTGCCGGCACTGGCCGAATTTGCAGCGGGGGATCAATAGCATGTGTTTTCGCATGTGGTCTTGGCTGCGAGCTGGCGTTGTTCTCCTGGCTGCTTTGGCTGGGAATGGTTTGGCGCTGGCGTGCGATGAGGCGCGGTTTGTTGCCGATGGTGAGGGTGTCGTGATTGACTCCCAGTCTCTGCTGATGTGGCGCAGCTGTCCGGAAGGGCTCAGCGGGCGTGAGTGTCAGCAGGGATCCTTGCTGGGTTTTAGCTGGCGGCAGGGGGTTGAGCAGGTGGCGCGGGTGAATGCGGCACAGAGCAATGGTTATGACGATTGGGCCATTCCGACGCTGAGCCAGTTGCAGTCGCTGGCGGCTCCTTCGCAATGTGGCAAGGAGAAAGTCTCGGCGTCTCTGCTTCCCGCGTGGCCGAGTGGCTACTTCTGGTCACGGAATCATGAGAAGGGGCGTAACTATGTCAAACGCACCTTCGCGTTTGACAAGACGCAGGCCGCCTCGACCAATGAAGGCACCTTCGGCGTGCACCTGTGGTTGGTTCGCAAGGTGGAGTAATGTGACGGCGGCAATTGACGCGTCACCCTAGGCGGCCTGCGGGCCGCTTTTGCTTGTTGGTACTCCTATCCGGATGAAACGGCCAGAGGAGGGCTGTTTTGTGCTCCGCTCGGTAGACTGATATCGCGGCGCGAGTAATCTGGCTGTCATCAGAGACTGCAGCGGCCGGGGAGCCACACTATGCTGATCCGCAATCTACGTTTGGTTGGACACCAGGGCTATTGGCAACTGCTGATCGAGCAGGGACGTTTTACGCGCATCGAGCCGATGAGCTGCGAGCTGGATTACCCAGGGGTGAGCCTGGATGGGGAAGGCGGACTGGCCATGGCGCCTTTTGTCGAGCCGCATATTCACCTGGATGGTACGCAAACCGCCGGACAGCCAGCCTGGAACCGCTCCGGCACCTTGTTCGAGGGAATAGAGCGCTGGGCCGAGCGTAAGGCCACGCTTACCCATGACGACGTAAAGCAACGCGCCTGGCAGACCCTCAAGTGGCAGATGGCCAACGGTATCCAGGCGGTACGCAGTCATGTGGATGTCTCAGACCCCTCCTTGCTGGCGCTCAAAGCCCTGCTGGAGGTCAAAGCCGAGGTGGCCCCCTATATCGATCTGCAACTGGTGGCTTTTCCTCAGGAGGGCATCCTCTCCTATCCCAATGGTGAGGCTCTGCTCGAGGAGGCGTTGCGACTGGGCGCCGATGTGGTGGGGGCCATTCCCCACTTTGAATTTACCCGCGAGCTGGGGGTGGAGTCGTTGCACAAGGCGTTTGCCCTAGCGGCGCGCTACGACAAGCTTATCGACGTACACTGCGATGAAATCGATGACGAGCAGTCGCGGTTTCTGGAGACGCTAGCCTGGCTCACCCAGCGTGATGGCCTGGGAGCGCGGGTCACCGCCAGCCATACCACCGCCATGCACTCCTACAATGGCGCCTATGCCTCGCGGCTGTTCAGGCTGCTGAAGATGGCGGATATCAACTTTGTCGCCAATCCGCTGGTGAACATCCACCTGCAGGGGCGCTTCGATGACTACCCCAAGCGCCGTGGCATCACCCGGGTCAAGGAGTTGCTGGCCGCCGGGCTCAATGTCTGCTTCGGCCACGACGATGTGTTCGACCCCTGGTATCCGCTGGGTACCGCCAACATGCTTCAGGTGCTGCATATGGGGCTGCATGTCTGCCAGATGATGGGCTATGAGGAGATAGATGAGAGCCTGGCGCTTATCTCCAGCAACAGCGCCCGCACCCTGCAGCTAGCCGATTACGGCATCGAGGTGGGCAAGCGCGGTTCGCTCATCATCTTGCCCGCCGAATCGGGCTTCGATGCCCTGCGTCGTCAGGTGCCGGTACGTTACTCCATCCGCGATGGCCGAGTCATATCCCGCTGCCGCCCGGCCGAGTATGACATTGAACTGGAGCCAAGCGAGCGCGTCGATTTTCGTCGCCCATAAAAAACGGCCCCCGAGGGGCCGTTCTGGTTTAGGTGCTATTTCGAGCGACTGTTGTTTACAGCCAAGCGGGCTGCTTGGCCTCAAAGGCGTCGATGGCATCGCCGTGTTGCAGGGTCAGGCCGATGTTGTCCAGACCGTTCATGATGCAGTAACGACGGAACTCGTCGATGGCGAAGTCAAAGCTCAGATCCCCGGCGCGTACCTGCTGGTTTTCCAGATCCACGGTAATGGTCTGTCCTTCGTTGGCTTCCACCAACTTGAACAGGGCATCGACCTCCTCAGCCTTCAGACGCACCACTAGCAGACCGTTGTTCAGCGAGTTGCCGTAGAAGATGTCGGCAAAGCTCGGGGCGATAATCGCGCGCAGGCCGTAGTCGGCCAGTGCCCAGGGGGCGTGCTCGCGGCTGGAGCCATTACCGAAGTTCTCACGGGCCAGCAGAATGCTGGCACCGGCGTAACGCGGGGCATTGAGGATGAAGTCCGGGTTGGGTTGCTCACCGGCGTCATCCAGGAAGCGCCAGTCGTGGAACAGGTGCTTACCAAAACCCAGCTTGGAGACCTTCTGCAGGAACTGCTTGGGGATGATCTGGTCGGTATCGACGTTGGCGGCATCCAGGGGCGCGGCCAAACCGGTGTGTTGTTTGAACTCTTGCATGGCGCTCTCCTTACAGCTCGCGGATATCAACAAAGTGACCAGCAATGGCAGCCGCAGCCGCCATCGCCGGGCTCACCAGGTGGGTGCGACCGCCGCGGCCCTGACGGCCTTCAAAGTTGCGGTTGCTGGTGGCGGCGCAACGCTCGCCTGGTTGCAGACGGTCGTTGTTCATGGCCAGGCACATGGAGCAGCCCGGCAGACGCCATTCAAAACCGGCCTCTACCAACACCTTGTCCAGCCCTTCGGCTTCGGCCTGTTTCTTCACCTGCTGGGAGCCAGGAACCACCAGGGCTTGCACCCCGGTGGCAACCTTCTGTCCCTTGGCCAGTGCGGCGCGAGCCACTTCGGCGGCAGCGCGCATATCTTCGATACGGCCGTTGGTGCAGGAGCCGATAAAGACCTTGTCGATTTTCACGTCAGAGAGCTTCTTGCCCGCCTCGATGGCCATGTACTCCAGCGCCTTGGCGCAGGAGTGCTGCTCGACGGCATCGCTGAAATCAGCAGGTGCCGGGATTGGCTGATCGATACCGATGACCTGACCGGGGTTGGTACCCCAGGTCACTTGCGGCGCTATGCTGGCACCATCGAGTTCGATCACGGCATCAAACTGGGCACCGTCATCACTCTTGAGGGTCTGCCAGTAGGCCACGGCAGCTTCCCAATCGGCACCCTTCGGCGCAAACGGACGACCCTGGATGTAATCGAAGGTAGTTTGGTCCGGCGCTATCATGCCCGCCTTGGCCCCCATCTCGATGGCCATGTTGCAGACGGTCATCCGCTCTTCCATGGTTAGGGCGGCAATGGCTTCACCACAGAACTCCACCACATAACCGGTACCACCGGCGGTGCCGGTTTTGCCGATAATGGCCAGAATGATGTCCTTGGCGCTGATGCCAGGAGCCACCTTACCCTTGACCTCGATTTTCAATGTCTTGGCGCGGGACTGCTTGAGGGTCTGGGTGGCCAGCACGTGCTCCACTTCCGAGGTGCCGATACCGAAGGCAAGGGCGCCGAAGGCACCGTGGGTGGCGGTATGGGAGTCACCGCAGACGATGGTGGTGCCAGGCAGCGTCAGGCCGATTTCCGGGCCCATGACGTGCACTACGCCCTGCCACTCGTGGCCGAGGCCATAGAGGGGCACGCCGAAGTCGGTACAGTTCTGGATCAGGGTCTGCATCTGTACCCGTGCCATCTCGCCGGAGGCGTTGATGTCGCAGGATTGGGTGGAGACGTTGTGATCCATGGTGGCCCAGGTGCGATCCGGGCGACGCACCTTGCGTCCCTTTTCACGCAGACCATCAAAGGCTTGCGGGCTGGTCACTTCGTGGGCCAGGTGACGATCGATGTAGATGATCGGGGTTTCCCCGGCAGTCTCATGGACGACGTGGGCTTCAAATACTTTCTGGTAGAGCGTCTTGGCCATGGCTTAAATCTCCCGGATGCGGGCAGCGATCTGGCTACCCATGTCGGCGGTGCTCTGCACCGGATGTTTGCCTTGCTTGCCCTGCAGCAGATCGCCGGTCAGGTAGCCATCGGCCAGAGTTTCGGCCACGGCACGTTCGATGGCCTGGGCCGCCTTCTCTTCCTTGAAGCTGTAGCGCAGCATCAGGGCAGCGGAGAGGATCTGGGCTACCGGGTTGGCGATGTTCATGCCGGCGATATCCGGAGCGGAACCACCGGCCGGCTCGTAGAGACCAAAGCCGTCGGCATTGAGGCTGGCGGAGGGCAGCATGCCCATGGAGCCGGTGATCATGGCGCACTCGTCGGAGAGGATGTCACCGAACAGGTTGGAGCAGAGCAGGATGTCGAACTGGGACGGATCCTTGACCAGCTGCATGGTGGCGTTGTCGATATACATATGTTGCAGTGCAACGTCCGGGAACTCCTTGGCCACCTCGGTCACTACCTGACGCCACAGAATGCTGCTTTGCAGCACGTTGGCCTTGTCGATGGAGGTGACCTTCTTGCGACGCACCATGGCGGACTGGAAGGCGATGCGGGCGATACGCTCGATTTCATAACGGTGGTAGACCTCGGTGTCGAAGGCCTTCTCCATGGCGCCTTCGCCTTCACGACCTTTCGGCTGGCCGAAGTAGATGCCGCCGGTCAGCTCACGCACGCAGACGATATCGAAGCCACGATCGGAGATATCGGCGCGCAGCGGAGAGAGGGCGTTGAGACCCTGGTGAATTTGCGCCGGACGCAGGTTACAGAACAGCTTGAAGTGGCCGCGCAGCGGCAACAGGGCACCGCGTTCCGGTTGATCGTTGGGCGGCAAGTGCTCCCACTTGGGGCCACCCACAGAGCCGAACAGCACGGCATCGGCGGCTTCACAGGCTTCGAGTGTGCTCTTGGGCAGCGGGCAGCCGTGGTTGTCGATGGCGATGCCACCGACGTCGTGTTCACTGAACTCAAAACCAATGCCAAAGGTGGTGGTCACTGCCGCCAATACCTTGCGGGCCTCTGCCATTACTTCCGGGCCAATACCGTCGCCGGGCAGTACGGCAATCTTGTAACTTCCTGTCATCAGATAGTCTCCAACTTGGATTTTTGCGAAATTTGTTCTTTTTTCTCGGCCACTTGGCAGGCGCGATGGATGTTGTTCATCACATGAACCAGCGCCTGGGCGGAGGATTCGACGATGTCGGTGGCCAGCCCCATGCCGTGGAATTTGCGGCCTTCGTATTCGGCAACAATATCCACCTGGCCGAGGGCATCTTTGCCTTCACCCTTACTCTTCAATTCATACTTGTCGATGCGCAGATCGTAACCAGTGATGCGGTTGATGCACTGGTAGACGGCGTCGACCGGGCCGTTACCGGTGGCGGCTTCACAGATCATCTCGCCACCCACCTTCATGCGCACGCTGGCGGTGGCCATCACGCTGCCGCCGGAGAGGACGCTCAGATAGTCGAGCTTGAACTGCTCGGGCTCTTCCTGGATCTGGCTGAAGAACAGCAGAGCCTCCAGATCGTAATCGAAGACCTGGCCCTTCTTGTCGGCCAGCTTCAGGAAGCTGTCGTAGAGGTCGTCCAGGTTGTAGCTGCCTTCGGCGTAGCCCATCAGCTCCATGCGGTGCTTGATGACATGACGACCAGAGCGTGAGGTCATGTTCAGGGTGTTCTGGTTCAGGCCGATACTTTCCGGGGTGATGATCTCGTAGGTGTTCTTGGCCTTGAGCACGCCATCCTGATGAATGCCGGAGCTGTGGGAGAAGGCGTTGGCACCGACGATGGCTTTGTTCGGCTGGATCGGCATGTTGCACAGACGGCTCACCAGCTGGCTGGTGCGATGAATTTCCTGGTGCTTGAGGTTGGTGTGAACCCCCAGGATGTCGGCGCGGGTCTTGAGGATCATGGCGATCTCTTCGAGCGAGCAGTTGCCGGCCCGTTCACCGATGCCGTTGAGAGTTCCTTCGACCTGACGGGCGCCCATCTGCACGGCGGCGATGGAGTTGGCGACGGAGAGCCCCAGATCATCATGGCAGTGCACCGAGATGATGGCCTTGTCGATGTTCGGCACTCGGTTGAACAGAGTCTGGATGATGCCACCGAACTCGGATGGCACCGTATAGCCGACGGTATCCGGAATGTTGACCGTGGTGGCACCGGCTTTGATGGCGGCTTCAACCATGCGGCAGAGATTGTCAATCGGCGTCCGACCGGCATCTTCACAGGAGAATTCAACGTCGTCAGTGAATTTTCTTGCATATTTAACTGCATTTGCGCCCATTTCCAGCACATCCTCAAAGCTCTTGCGCAGCTTGTTTTCGACATGGATGGTGGAGGTGGCGAGGAAGGTGTGGATGCGGAACTGGTCGGCGACTTTGAGTGCCTCGGCGGCGGCGAAGATATCTTTTTCCAAGGCGCGGGAGAGGGCGCAGACCCGGCTGTTCTTGATATTCCGCGCTATGGTCTGCACCGATTCGAAGTCACCGGGTGAGGAGATCGGGAAGCCAACTTCCATGACATCGACCCCCAGCCGTTCCAGTGCCAGCGCGATTTGCAGCTTCTCTTTGACCGTCAGGCTGGCGGCGAGTGCCTGTTCACCGTCCCGTAAGGTGGTGTCAAATATGATGACCCGATCTGACATGATGACTTCCTCTTTTGTCTGTTCGTCCATGCGCCAAAAGGTGTAATAAAAAACCCGTGCTGGCGCACGGGTTTGTGTGAAATTTGCTTTGCTGACACTCAGCCAAGACTAACCCGCGCGAGATCTCACGATTAGGGTTAGTAGTAGTAGCGGGCGAGTGAAACGCATAATTAATCAATTCCTTCTGGCAACTGCCCATACCAATAGCCGATTTGTCGGGTCTGTGTCAACCATTGCCTGCAGGACGGGGCTATTTTGCCCAATAGCCTCCTTGTCATGGTGTGGTTACAAATCAGTCAATTTCCTGTCATCTGCCGCCGCTAGCGTGGGGGTATTGCGTGGGAGTCGTCGCTGTTCGAGCGTGGCTCCTCCGGCTGGCTCACCCCAAGGAGGTGACTATGAATCAGGTCAAACGTCTGGACTTACGCTGCAGCGAGCTCTGCTTGCTGCATGATTATGGCCAACTGCAAGCCCGCATCAGTCGACTGGTCTCTCGCACCGGCGATGGCCCTCTCTATCTGTTGCTGGCCCTGGCTCTGCTGGGTTTGGATGGCGAGCGGGGTCGCGAGTTCCTGCTCACCGGGCTGCAGGCCTTTGCCATCGAGTTGCCACTGTACTGGCTGCTGAAAAACTCGATCCGGCGTGAAAGGCCCAACGGCCTGCCGGTGTTTATTCGCCCATCCGATAAATACAGCCTGCCCTCCGGTCATACGGCGGCGGCTTTCCTGATGGCATCCCTTCTGGCGGCGTTTTATCCGGCCATGGCGGTCGTGGTTTTTGTCTGGGCCGGGTGCATCGGGGCATCCCGTTTGCTGCTGGGGGTTCACTATTTGACAGATCTGATCGCCGGAGCCTTGCTGGGCTCAGGCTGTGCTCTGTTGGTTCTTCGGTAAAGGAGTGTCGATGCGCATACTGTATGGTGTTCAAGGTACTGGTAATGGCCACATCAGTCGTTGTCGAACTCTGGCACCGGCTCTGGCCCGGCATGGACTCCATGTCGACTATCTGTTCAGCGGCCGCTCAGGCGACACCTATTTTGATATGGCGGAGTTCGGTGGCTATCGTGCACTGCCGGGTCTCACATTTGTGTCGAGTAATGGCACTCTCGATCCCTGGTTGACCTTCAAACAGAACCGCCTCAGACACTTCTGGCAGGATGCCGGCCAGCTATCACTGACCGGCTATGATGCGATCATCAGTGATTTTGAACCGATCACGGCGTGGGCGGCCCGGCGGCAAGGAATACCGGCCATCGGCATCAGTCATCAGGCTTCGTTTTCTCATCCAGTACCCAGAACCGGGGATGACTGGATGTCGCGTCTGGTCATGCGTCACTATGCTCCTGTCTCCGAGGCCGTTGGTCTGCACTGGTTCCATTTCGGCTTTCCAATTTTGCCACCAATCATTGACCCCATAACTCCCCAGCCCGAGGACGGTACGGTTTTGGTCTACCTGCCGTTTGAATCCTTATCGGCGATTCAGGGATTATTGTCCCGCTATACGGCCGTGAACTTTGTCTGTTTTCACCCGGCCATCCGCGAGTTACAGCTGTGCGGAAATCTCTTATTTCATCCGCCGGGGCGAGAGGCCTTCAAACAGGCGCTGGCTCGCTGTGGCGGAGTCATCT
This sequence comes from Aeromonadaceae bacterium, assembly GCA_018059485.1. Lineage (GTDB taxonomy): Bacteria > Pseudomonadota > Gammaproteobacteria > Enterobacterales > Aeromonadaceae > Pseudaeromonas. The sequence continues at coordinate 8,515 of JAGOXX010000029.1, forward strand.
CCAACGGTGGTTTTGAGCTGGCTTCCGAGGCGCTGACTCTGGGTAAAAAATTATTGCTCAAACCCTTGGTAGGGCAGTTTGAACAGATGTCGAATGCGATGACGCTGGAGCTGCTCGGTCTGGCTCAGGTGATGCAGACGCTGGATCCGGCTGCCGTGCGGGAGTGGCTCGATGCGTCGACGCCGGGGCGGGTGATCTATCCGGATGTGGCCGATGCGGTGGCCGGCTGGCTGGCCGGCGGTCGGCAGGAGAGCTTGCCTTGGTTGAGCGCCCGGTTGTGGAACCGAGTCTGCTTTCCGGAGACGGTCCATGAGCGGATTGCCGAGATGGGGTTGGCCGAGATGCCCCATTATGACCGGTTATTACACATCTGATTGCGCGGGGCTCTGCTAGTCTTAAACCAGTGCGAGAGTGATAGCGGAGGTGTAGATATGATGTTCAAGAATCAGCGTGGGGAAGAGGTGCATCTGGCCGACAACCTGACGCTCAAGGAACTGGCCGAGATGGGTATGTCTATTCAGTTGGAAGAGCAGTCCGACAAAGAGCATATGATTTGGCAAGACGAAGGCTCTGAAGAGAATACGCCCGCTCGGCATTAAACCGGATAAGGGGTAAGACGTGTAATGCTAACCCGATCGCAAGGTCGGGTTTTTATTTGTCTGGTCGTACCTCGACGGGAAATGTCGAAGCCTGGATGTGCTGCTGCTATATATTGGCGAAGTAGATAAAAAAGCCGCCATCTTTATTAATGTTGAAACAATATTTTGCAGATGTCGTTTCTGCTTGGTTTTAAGCGCGAAAATAGGGCAAAGATGCCCTTGGATGAGGCAGCAAATCCATGGACAAGCTGTCCGAAGCGGGGTAAGTTCAGTTTCATACAGCTTGTGCTGTGGCAGGGTTTTGTTTGAATAATAACCATCTATTCAAAAGGTTATGCTGAGTCGTCCAACCAGGGGATTGAGCATAACCTTACCTGTCCCATGAGTCTGGTGACGGGAGCTATATCCCACCGACCTTACAACTGTTTTACGGAGTAAAGCCTGGAGGGCTTGAATCATGGAGATGTTATCAGGCGCGGAAATGGTGGTTCGTGCGCTGGAAGACGAGGGGATTAGCCATATTTTTGGTTATCCTGGCGGCTCAGTGCTCGATATCTATGATGCCCTTTTTGAGAACAGCAAGATTGAACATGTGCTGGTACGCCACGAACAGGCGGCTATTCACATGGCAGACGGTTATGCCCGTTCCACCGGCAAGGTCGGTACGGCGCTGGTGACCTCGGGTCCTGGTGCTACCAACTGTATTACCGGTATTGCCACCGCCTATATGGACTCCATTCCGATGGTGATCCTGTCGGGGCAGGTGCCAACCTCACTGATCGGCGACGATGCCTTTCAGGAAGTCGACATGATCGGCATCTCTCGTCCTGTGGTGAAACACAGTTTCCTGTGCAAGAAGGCATCCGACATTCCGCAAGCGATCAAGAAGGCTTTCTATATCGCTGCGACTGGCCGTCCGGGCCCTGTGGTCGTCGACTTGCCCAAGGATGTGCAGAATCCGAAAGAAAAATTCCCGTACGAGTATCCCAGCAGCGTCAACATGCGCTCCTACAATCCGACCAAGGCCGGACACAAGGGGCAGATCAAGCGTGCGGTCAAGATGCTGGCCGAGGCGAAGAAGCCGGTGCTCTATCTGGGGGGCGGTGCAGTCCTGTCCAATGGATCGACCCAGGTGCGTCGTCTGGCGGAGCTGTTCAGCCTGCCGGTGACCAGCACTCTCATGGGGCTGGGTGCCTTCCCGGGCAATCACAGCCAGTTTGTTGGCATGCTGGGGATGCACGGTACCTTTGAAGCGAACAACACCATGCACAACGCCGATCTGATTGTGGCGGTCGGTGCGCGCTTCGATGACCGGGTGACCAACAACGTCGCCAAGTTCTGTCCGAACGCCAAGATCATCCACATCGATATCGATCCGGCCTCCATCTCCAAAACCATTCAGGTTGATGTGCCCATCGTTGGCTCTGTGGATACTGTGCTCGATCAGATGCTGGAAACGGTCGCCGAGCTGGGTGTCGAGATTGATGACGGCGCTCTGGCTGATTGGTGGGAGCAGATCGATGGCTGGCGCGCCAAGCGTTGCCTGGGCTACGAGAAGAGCAGCAGTACCATCAAGCCCCAGCAGGTGATCGAGACTCTGTATAAGGTGACCGAGGGTAAGGCTTTTGTGGCCTCCGATGTGGGGCAGCACCAGATGTTTGCCGCGCTCTACTATCCGTTTGCCGAGCCGCGTCAGTGGATCAACTCAGGGGGCCTCGGCACCATGGGCTTCGGTCTGCCGGCCGCCATGGGTGTTCAGTTTGCTCACCCGGATGCCGTCGTGGCCTGTGTCACCGGTGATGGCTCCATCCAGATGAACATCCAGGAGCTCTCGACCTGTTTGCAGTATGGCCTGCCGGTCAAGATCATCACCATGAACAACCATGCCCTGGGGATGGTGAAGCAGTGGCAGAAGATGTTCTATGGTGGTCGACACAGCCACTCCTACATGGACTCGCTGCCGGACTTCGTCAAGTTGGCGGAGGCCTATGGCCATGTCGGCATCAAGGTCGATGATCCAGCCAAGCTCGAAGAGGCGATGGCCTATGCCTTCTCGCTGAAGGATCGTCTGGTGTTCATGGATATCGTGGTTGACCAGGATGAGCATGTCTATCCGATGCAGATCAAGTTCGGTGGCATGGATGAGATGTGGTTGAGTAAGACGGAGCGTACCTGATGCGACATTTAATTTCAGTTTTGCTGGAAAACGAATCCGGTGCCCTGAGTCGTGTGGTCGGTCTGTTTTCCCAACGTGGCTACAACATCGAGACCCTGACGGTGGCTCCGACCGAAGATCCGACCCTGTCGCGGATGACGATCGTCACCCTGGGGGATGAGCGGGTCGTCGAGCAGATCACCAAGCAGTTGCACAAGCTGGTGGATGTGCTCAAGGTTTCCGACATCACCGAGGGGAGCCACATCGAGCGTGAGATCATGCTGGTGAAGAGCCGGGCCAATACCCCGGATGCCCGGGATGAGGTCAAGCGTCTGTCCGAGATATTCCGCGGCCAGATCGTCGATGTCACACCGGATCTCTACACCGTGCAGTTGGTGGGCACCAGCGACAAACTGGATGCCTTTATCGGCACCATGAAGCAGGCCACCGAGATCGTCGAAGTCGTGCGCAGCGGTGTCTGCGGCATTGCTCGCGGCGAGCGTTCACTGCACGCCTGATAAATACCTGTAACTGTAATGTCCAAGACCCGCTTCGGCGGGTCTTTTTTTGCTCAAGCATCTCTGTGTCTCGGGTGCTGGGATTATCAACAGGTGAGCTTCCGTGCTAGCTATCGGAAATTGCTAGGCATTTGGGTCCTGGTAGGTAAAATGTCGCCAGTCTTAAAGTGTGACGAGGTATGCGAAATGAAAAAAGCGACTCTGGGCCTGTGCTGTGCGCTGGCCTTGGCTGCATCGGCTCAGGCATCCGATCTGAGTCTGGCTGTGGGGAGTGACTACTGGAATCCGACGCCGACCGGCTCGGTGAATGGTTACGCGCCTCAGTATGATGACACCTCTTTATGGACCTTCTGGGCCGATTTCCGCCATGGCGTCCCCTTGCTGCCGAATGCGAATCTGCAACGTACCAGCTATGACTCCAATGGCGGCGGTTTGAGCAATGACCTGACCGCCTGGGATCTGGCCCTTTATTACCGTCTGTTTGATAACGATCTGTTCGGTATCGGCGGTGGTATGGTCATGCGCCAGTGGGATGGTTCCCTGTATGGCCATAGCTATGACGAAGTCGATCCACTGGGTTATGTGCAAGCCGACGTGAAGATCCCGGGCACCACGGTCAGCGCCTTCGGTGACGCTCGATTCTCGCAGTGGGATGGCGAACACACCCACGACTATCGCGTCGGTATGGCGGTCGAGTTTGTGCCGAACTTCCATCTGCGCGGCGGTTATCGCAACGTGCGTCTGGATAACAACGTGGACGGTGTCGAGCTGGCCCAACGGATGGATGGCTGGTTTGGCGGGGCCGAATACCGCTTCTAAGCCCGAATGCTTGCCAAGAAGGTCGCAGATGCGGCTAATGCTTGTCAGTTAGAGATCCGGGAGAGACAGCCTCTCTCGCCAACACGCCGTAAACCCTTCCATGGGGGCTCGATGGCGGCATCCCTGCCGCCAACGGTTGGCTCAACAGGCTATCTCTCCTTCGCTAATTGACTGGCATTACGCAGATGCGGCCTTTTTATTTCTTTATGGAATAAAAAATGCGGTTTTGTTCTTTGATAAGAATATAAGCGATCCTTAAGCTGGGACCATCAGAGTAGATGGAAATCGGCGATATGACTTCGAAGGGATCACAACCGGCGGCACTGCCTGTGCCGCAACTCTCCAAACTGGCCGAGGCCGTGGCCGGATTTTCGGCCCATGAGCTGATCTGGGCCAG
>JAGOXX010000029.1:13102-14408 GCA_018059485.1 Aeromonadaceae bacterium
CCGGCAGTCGCCGGTGTTGCCACGGCGCATAGCCAATATGACAAGTTCAACCCCTATCTGGCGACCCTCTCTACCAATCAGAAGATCACCGGCCGTGACTCCACCAAGGATATCCGCCATATCGAGATCTCGTTGGAAGGCTCCGGCATCAGCTATCAGCCCGGTGATGCTCTGGGCGTCTGGTTTGATAACGATGCAGCCCTGGTGGCCGAAGTGTTGGCGCTGACTGGCCTTACCGGCAGCGAAAGCGTGAGCGTGGAAGGCAAGAGCCTGCCGCTTAGCGAAGCCCTGGCCCGCCACTTCGAGCTGACCCGTCTGCATGGCGGCTTTATCAGCGGCCTGGCGGATCTTTCCGACAATGCTGAGTTAAAGGCCATTGCCGCCGACAAGGCCCAGACCACGGCGCTGGCCGCGTCTGCCCAGATCGTCGATGTGCTTAAGCGTTATCCGCAGGTACTGGCCGCCGAGCAGCTGGTGGCTCTGTTGCGGCCGCTCACCCCGCGCATGTACTCCATCGCCTCGTCTCAAGCCGAGGTGGAGGAAGAGGTGCATCTGACCGTCGGCGTGGTGCGTTACCCGCAGGCCGATGGCACTGTGCGCTCCGGTGGTGCCTCCTCGTTCCTGGCCGATCGTCTGGCCGAGGGGAGCGAAGTGCAGGTCTTTGTCGAGCATAACGATAACTTCCGTCTGCCGGTCGATGGCAATACCCCGGTCATCATGGTGGGCCCAGGCACCGGCATAGCGCCGTTCCGCGCCTTTATCCAGCAGCGTGACGCCGATGGCGCCAGCGGCAAGAACTGGCTCTTCTTCGGCAATCCGCACTTCACCCAGGATTTCCTCTATCAGGTGGAGTGGCAGAAGTACGTCAAATCCGGTCTGCTTTCCAAAATTGATCTGGCCTTCAGCCGCGATCAGGCTAAAAAGATCTATGTGCAGGATCGCCTGCGCGAGCAGGGGGCCGAAGTCTATACCTGGCTGGAGCAGGGCGCTCACGTCTACGTCTGCGGCGATGCCAATCGCATGGCCCGCGATGTGCAGGAGGCGCTCATCGATATCATTGCCCAGCATGGCAACACCGATCGCGAAGCCGCCGAAGAGTATTTGAATGAATTGCGTCGCGCCAAGCGCTACCAGAGGGATGTTTACTGATGAGCTATCAAACTGTACCCGGCCCGGTTGAAGGGCCTCTGGCTGACAACGAGCGCCTAAAGCGCGAGAGCAACTTTCTGCGAGGCACCATAGAGCAGGATCTGCAAGATCCGCTCACCGGCGGCTTCAACGGCGATAACTTCCAGCTGATCCGCTT
>JAGOXX010000125.1 GCA_018059485.1 Aeromonadaceae bacterium
TGGATGGGCATCAACCACAGGGCATCGACGCCCAGTCCGCTCAGGTAGTCGAGCTTGGTCGTGACCCCTGCCAGATCCCCGGTGCCATCGCCATCGCTGTCATAGAAGCTGCGCACGAAAATCTCGTACGCCACGCTCTGGTGCCAGTCAGCCTTGGCGACGGGAGCCGGGGTCGAGGTGGAGTCGTTGTTACAGCCGGTAGCCAGCAACAGGCTGGCCAGCAGGGGGCCAGATAGCCAGCCCATAGACCCGTGATGGTCAAGGTTTAGCATAGTGAATCCTTATAATGAGAAACTGATTTCCTGATTTGTGAAATTAAATGTCATGTAAAACATAAGCATAAAAATCACATCGTTAAATTAAGTAATAAACAAAGAAAGCGCTTTCCCAATTATTCTCGATCCGGGGGCAAAGCCGAGTCAATCGGCAATCCAAAAAGATCCGGGGATCGGGATCAGGATCTCATCCTGTGATCAGAGGTGGGGCGATATCGAGAAGACGGAGTGGCATGGCAGGACGTCGCGCTGCTTGCAGTCGAGCCAGAGCACTGCGGGGAGATGAATGGGGGGATGCGGGGTGGTTTTAGCGCTGGCTGGATGCGCGGGGGGTCAATGTGACGTTGAGCAGTAATGATTGGATCCGGTGCTGGCTATTGGCGACCTGCTCGAATAGGGCCCGAGCAGCCTGGGCTCCAAGCTCGAAGAGATCGATATCGACGACCGACAGAGCCGGAGTCGTGTGCTCGGCAATTGGGTAGTTATCGAAGGTGATCACGCCCAGCTCTGGACCTATCTGAATGCCAGCCGCTTGTGCCTGGCTCATCACTCCTGCCGCCAGGTGACTGGAGGAGATCACCAGCGCATCGGGACGCTGCGGCTGGGTGGCTATCCGGGGCCAGCAAGCCCGGCCGCTGGCGGTTGAACTGTCACCCGCATACAAGGGCTTGAAGATTGGCTCGATACCCTGCTCGCTGAGCGCTTGCCGGAATCCCTGCTCGCGCTTGCTGGTAATCGTATCGTCAGGGTTGCTGCCGATGAATTGCAGATGGCAGTAGCCCTGGTCGAGCAGATGCTTGGTTGCTACGTGCCCGGCGTGACAATTGTTAATATCGACCCAGCTGTGCTTGTCGTGTGGCGTAAGCTGTCCTATTACCACGAACGGTAGCTGCTGTTCGCTCAGCATCTTGATCAAGAGCGGGGCTTCTGCTGTGGCATGCAAGATGAAACCATCAACCTGTTGCTCGGCGATCAGCCGTTTAATGGCGGTCTTATTGTTACTCCACTGCAGCGCGTTGAGCAGAGTGACTGAATAGCCTTGCTGGCTGCAGAGAGTCTCGATGCCACAGAGGATTTCAAAGACATAGGGATTGCGAAAGGCGCAGTTGCGCTCCAGTGGCATCAAGACACCGAATGTCTCGGTCTTGTTGCGTGCCAGGCTCCGAGCGTTGCGATTCGGGTGGTAATCCAGAGCCCGCATTGCCTCTTGCACCCGCGCTTTGGTTGCTGCCGAGATCCGCGGGCTGTCACTCATCACTTTGGATACGGTGGAAATGGCGACCTGGGCTAGTTGAGCCACATCGTGGATGGTTGCTGCCATGCTAAAAGTGATAGTCCCGATGCCGTGTTTACTAAGCCCCCTGTGCTTGGAGGCGCAGGCAGGGTATGTGTTGGAGTCGTAGGCTACCAGATTGGTGCTATCAGATGCCAGCCTACTCGGCGGATTGTTCTGCGGTGTTCCACCTCAGAATCTGGATCATGTCACCGGGCAACCAATCGAAATATCAGACTGAGGAACAACTTGCTTGCTCTGTCGTTTGTGTTCATACATGCGGTGGTCCGCCAGCATGAAGGTATCGAGCAAGGAGCGGTATGCGTTCGGTCGCCAGGCCAGACCTATGGCGGCGGCGGCGCCTGGTAGCGGCAAAATATCGTCGTCAAGCAAGCTGTGTGCTGCAAGCGTGGCGATCAGGTTAGATTCCGCCTGATGAGCCTCTTCTTCACCGATGTTGCGGATCACCAGTAAAAATTCGTCGCCTCCCATGCGGAACAGTAACTCCTGCGGGAATTGCTGTCGCAACAGTTTGGCAAAGCGTATCAGCATGCGATCGCCGGCCAGGTGGCCATAGTGATCGTTGATGTATTTCAGGTTGTTCAGATCGATGACCAACCAGGCTTGCGGTTGGGAGCATAGCTCCAACTCTGCCTCCAACTGGTTGTATTGCAGACGATTACTCAGCCCTGTCAGTGGATCGGTAAACAGCAGTTGTTGCCGCTCCTTGAGTAGGGCATTGGTTGCCCGTTGAGCGAAGAAGCGACGGGTCAGGATCACCGCCAGCAGCAGACAGACAACCAGAGTCGTAGCCAGCAGACAGGAGATAATCACCAGTAGGCGAATTCGCTCGGCTTGCCAGTCCGGTACGCTGTTGAGACCTTGCACGCGCATCTGTTCGCCATCGATCTGCGGCAGGCACTTGTTGATGATGCTCTGCAGTTGGGGTAGTGCCGAACGGATGCCAAAGTAGAATGCGGAGTCGGCCGATGTTGTCCCTTTCTTTTCCAAATCCGTGTAGTTGAGACCCTGCCGATTGAACTCCAGTGCCGTTGGATTCTCAATCAGGTAATCGACTTCTCCATCGTCGAGCATCTGTAGAGACTGCTGTAACGAACTGGTCGGGACTATCTCGACATGGTGCAAATTACGTTTGAGGTACTCCTGGTGCCAGAAACCACGGATCACGGCGACCCGTTTGCCTTCCAAGCCGTAGACATCCTGCACGTAGGGGCTCTGGCGTCGTCCGACGATGACGTCTCGCTCTGTGAAATAGGGGGCCGTAAACAGAAAGCTGTTCATGCGTTCGGGTGTTTTAACCATGTTCAATAGATCCAGCTTGCCTTGTTGCATCAGCTGGTAAAGTGTCTGGAAGTCACCCCTGACTAGCGTGATTCGGAGTCCGGTCATGGCCTGGATCTGCTGGACAAATGCCCCAGTGATCCCTTGGTATTCGCCATCTTGTTGATAGTCGAACGGTAAAAATTCATCGATAACGCCAACCCGGATCTCGGGTTGGCTTTCCAACCAACTCTGCTCTTGTGGGCTCAGTTTGAGCATTTTGCGGTTATAGAGCAGCCGGTTGTCGCTCAGGATTTTTTTCAACGCGCCTTCCTGCTCATTGGCAATCAGTTTGTCGAGCAGATGTGCCAGTGGCTCATCTGCCAGGCGGGTTGCCAGCGTCATGTCCGAGCTGATCCCTTTGAGTGCGGCGATTTCGACAATGTCTGGATACTTGCGTAACTGCAACAGAGTTGCACTGCCACTGCTACTGATGATGCCATCGATCTTGTGCTCGGCGAGATCGGCAAACGCATCGGCGAGTTGGCTATAGGTCCGGCTGGTGTAGTTGAGGTATGGATAGTGCTCTGGAAACAGGTTGAAGACGGCATCATCGTTGATGAAACCAATCTTCTTTTGGTGCAGATCACTGATGTTCTTGATTGGACTGGCTTGATTAACAAAAACCCCATAGGGGTGACGCAGCAGGGGACGGGTGAACGCCATCAGCTGTCGCCGCTGTGGCGTATCATTGGCTCCGAGCAACAGATCCATCTCGCCGTTGAGAAAGCGCTGATAGATGTCGCTCCAGGAGTGACTCGTGACTAGCTCAACCTTGATTCCCAGCCGCTTTTCAATCAACTTCGCCAGGTCGTGCGCGTAACCTCTCGATTCGCCAGCATAGTAGAAGAGCTCCATGCCGGTAGTGTTTACCACTCCCAGAGTCAGCGGGTGATCGGCATGTTGTTGCAACCAACGCTGCTCGCTGGCCGATATCTCCAGAGCCGTGGCTGAGCTACTGACGACGAGCAGGCAAAGCCAGAGGCCAATAAATCTGACAATCGATTGTCCTAGCGGCGCTCTTCGAGGGGAGATCCTGTCACTACTCATGGTTAGTTGAATCCATTGGAAATAGTTGATTGGCTCGGATTGGTCGAAATTTGTCTGGTTACGATAGATCCTCATCACAAAAATGTGAATCTTGATCTGTGGTTGTGTGCTGGAAAATGCGGGGTAAGACCTATTTGGAGTTTTTACTGTGACCATGTCCAGTGCATTCGCCTCGGGTAAGCCACAGTTGCTACAATGGCGGGCCGCAACCCTTCAGGAGGTATGATGCAGCTTAATCACTATGTTCACATGCTGGGTGATGACCTCAAGCAACGTTATGGCGAACGAATTCACAAATTGAGCTTGCATGGTGCCTTCACCTGCCCGAATCGCGACGGTACCCTGGGTCGCGGGGGTTGTACCTTTTGCAATGTGGCCTCGTTTGTTGATGAACAGACGCAAGTGGTATCCATTCGCCAACAATTGGCGCAGCGAGCCGATGAGTCGAGTCGGGCTCGCCGTTACCTGGCCTATTTTCAGGCCTACACCAGCACCTATGCCGAGGTTGATT
>JAGOXX010000030.1 GCA_018059485.1 Aeromonadaceae bacterium
CGGACCCGAGGGCGAGGTTTACGGCAGGTTCAAAGAGGCTGGTCTGGTGTTCGACCTGCAAGTGCTGCTGGGCAAGGCGAGCTGACATGTATTTCCCCAGGCTTTACCCAGACGAACTCCTCTACAGTGCCATCGCTCGCTGCCGGGTTCATTTGGGGGTGGACAGCCATAAGAGCCTGTTGAGGGAGCTATTCGGCGATACCAGAGTCGCGGCGATTACCGACCTGCCCAGCCACTTGGAAAGTCTGGCGAGCAACATAGGCTTGGACGCCGGTGATCTGGTGGTCAACCACACTCTCTTCCCGCTTTATTCGCCTTTCATCCCACAGGAGCGCCGACAAAGACTTCTCCAGGCCATGCTGGCTCAAGACATGCCCGTAGTTATAGGCCTAGCTGGCGCCTCTACCGCGTTGGTCAAATGGCCCGAGTGGTTGCGGTACTGCCCGATCTGTATCGAGGAAATGGTGGCAAAATTCGGAGAGCCCTATTGGCGGCGAAGCTGGCAGGTCCAGGGTGTGGACGCCTGCCCGGCCCACGGTTGTACGCTTGTGGATTCTCCCATCCCGTTCAGGCGAGCACAGAGGCACGAATTCCATGCTGCCTCCTCCCTGTTTCTGCACCATAGCTCCACTGTCCAGCCCTGTGGGGAAGGGGCAGCCAGGCTAGCGGACGCATTAACGCAGCTCCTGGCCTTCAGGGGAACAAGCCCCTCCGGTTACGAGGTGTGGACCAACTTCTACCGGCATCTGGCCGCTGAGTGCGGAGCCATGAAGGGCCAGCAAATCAAGGCCTGGATCATATGGGAAAGAATCCTTGAGCTTTATCCGAGGGACTGGCTTGCGGTCAACGGCCTATGGGCGGCTGAACCGCCGTCTTGGCTCCAATCCATGTTCAGAAAGCACCGCAAGGCGTTTGGCTTCCTGCAACACCTCATTGTTTGGACAAGTTTGAGACCTGGGAAAAACGTCAATGATCTCATCGCTGAAGCAATGACCTGCGCTGCGGATATTGCTCCCCATCCACCTATATCACAGCTGCCAGCAGATGCTTGCTTGAGAAGAAAGTACCGATCTCAGTGGCTTGTTGCCCTTAATACATATTGCGGAGCTAAGGCTGCTAGAAGTGCAGGCTTTCAAGCCACTTATGCCTGGATCTACCGGCATGACAGGGAATGGCTGCTGAATGTCGACAAGACCAAGCATGCTCGGCAGGGTAACAACAGCTGCATCAATTGGGCTGCCAGAGATAGAAAGTTAGTGCGACTCCTGGTGCGAATAGGCGAACGCTCTGAAGCGGATCTGAGCCTGCCACGCAAGAGTCGTAGCTGGTATCTGCATCAGCTTCCTCATCGAGCATCCGTCGAGCGCCACCTGGATCAACTTTCTCTCTGTCGGGCTTTTCTGGATCGATATGCCGAGTCTGTTGGGGAGTACCAGATCCGTCGTTTGACCAATGCCATGATCGAAGATGCTATGGCAGGCCAGCATTCAATGGGTTGGCAATTGGCAAGACGTTGTGGATTGCAGAAGGGCAAGATTGCTTCTCTGACAGCCTCATTTATCACAAGCATAGGAGGATTGGATTGAGTCGTATTTTGTTCCGCCAGATCCCTAAAGATGCCAAGTTGCTGGCCGTAGGTAATTTTTTCAGAGCTAATTCCTCAGAAGCACCATGGCGCTTAGCGTCGATTTTCAGTCAAAAAAACGAGATGGAGCAACGTCAGTTCGGCTTGGAGATGAGCTGTATTTTGGGCGTTGGCCGCGAGTTTGTCGCAGAAGATGAAGTCCCTTATCGCTCGAATGGCTTCCAGAAAAAACTCAAGCTACCACCGATAGCGGAATGGCGCGAAAAGCTGCTGGGCGAATGTCCTCGCTTGGCCAAAAGGCTTGCCTGCAATCCTGAGGTGGCCAGCCAACGATGCTTCGTGTTCGAGGCGGATGGCCTCACCGTCTGGCTCCCCAAGTTCGAGCTGGCCCGCAAGCTTTTCTTCCATGCCGGTTTCCTGGCTCGGTCAGCCTTTGAACCCAGTGGCTTGGACATGATCTTCTCGGTGCAGAGGGATCAGGACGCCATCCATATCCATACCCCAGCTAAGACAGGGGCTCCGGCCCGTCTGCTCCAGATGGAATCGTATCGTGATCTCTTCAGTTGGCTGCTGCTAAGTGAGGGCGTTAAGCAGTCTTTCGAATCTATATGGCGATGCCTAAATCAGGAGCGGTTTTCATCGGGCGGACGATATACCCGCTGGCAGTTCAACTTTGAGCCACCGGCTACCATTTCAGGTGCCAGCATGGAGGTTCTTGGTCCCTTAGATTGGGACAGTAAAGAAATTCTGGTCTGGGAGATTAAGACTCTACAAGGGCTCGAGTTGAACTGTTTTCAACCGATATTGTTCCATCACCCTGCACTCAAGCTCTCAGTTAGTGGAGAGGGGGGAGGAACCCGAAATCCAAGTTCATCTAGCGAGTCCATTATCTTAGATGGTGAGGAGGATACGGATGAGGACAAGGATCGCCAACTGTTGGACCTACCGATGGAAGGGTTATCCTTCCGTGGGCAGCGGCATACGCGGGCCGTCTACCAAGGACAGAGAGCAAGCCGTTTTGGTCAGAAGCTGGAAGGTGAAGAGCTTCCTGGTGACGGTACTCTTCTTGGATTGTGCGACGACGTAACCGGAGGAGAGATCCCCCCGACAGAACTACAGCAACTGGAAGGGCAACAGGAAGAGCAGCAGGAGGCGGAAGTTTTCCCCAACCGCTTTGAGTTACTCAAAGAAATCATCAAGCAGATAGCCAATGAGCCAGATATCGATTTGCTGGAACTTGAGGTGAAGCCTTTACCTCAAGTCCTCCGTCGTAGCTATCACCTGATGGATGATGGTTCACCGCGCTGCTACTTGAAGGCCAACTTCAGGTTGAAAAATGGGCTAGAAAAGTACCTTCTGGAGGTGGACACCAGCGATAACAAGAAGCACTTGTCTACACGTATCGTCAGGATGAAGCCGGGAGTGAATCCATCCCAGGCAATCGTGCAAATATTGAAAGACACTGTGCAGGGCTCACTGCGATGGCCGATGAGCATCGTAGTGTACTGTGACACCAATGAGGCGATACATCATCCCAAGGATGGCGATGACATTCGCCAAAAGAGCTGGCAACAGCGTCTGTCATTATGTTTGAGGCTTGAATAATCATAGGTGAGGTGAACGTGCAAACCAACAAGAATTTGTTTAAAAACAAAGTCTTGGCGTGTTATTCTCTATGTTTAATAGTTGTAATGCAGCATATCGAACATGCCTTTACGTTAATAGATAGTGATGCAAATCGACGGGTATTGAGAGGGGGTTCAATACAGACCCTGATGCAAACGTGGTATACAGTAACGGTGCGCCTTCGCAGGGATCCTTTTTCCTATCATTCGTTCCGTCAAACACTTGGCCCGATCATTGAGCTTATAGGAAGCACCCATTGTACCAGCGCCCATTTATCAATGGTTGGAATAACTCATGACAAGAAAGAAAGCAAAACACTCAACAAGTAGTAATAGCATCCTGATTATTTTTGTACTGGTCTTCGGTGCTGCTGCAGCAATCCCGAAGCATGCTTTCGCCATTGTGGTCATAGCTTGTATTTGGGTTGTTCTATGGCAACTAGGCAAACGCGAAAAACAACAGAAGAATCAAATACCAACATCAGCTTTAGTGGCCACTCGCCAGCAAGAACCAAAAAATACCAGCATGAACGTCTCTAGGTCTGAGTGTTTAACTAGTGACATAGATGCGGAGGATGCTTCCGGATTGTTTACCATTCAACTCGGTTCACGCCCTTCCACAACCTTTGGAATTCCAGATGCAGGTAGACAGAAATCGGATGCCCGCTGGGTGCCAGCAGGAGAGTCTGTCACTGTCTCTGGTTTTTCGCTCCCCGGTGGCATGTTCTATTTAGGAACCACATTAGGTGGTCGGTACGACGAGCAAGAGCCCTCTCTAATCAACTCAAAACTTCGGATCGCCAAGTCATATGTCGATATTGAAGAGCGGCTAATGCCTTATTGGCCAAGTTTTCACTCAATCACACCAGAGGCTCGTCGTGGCTATCTTCAGTGGCTTGCTGGAGGACGCCATGATCCATTGGCAGATTTAGGTTACGTCTTTCTTTTTTTCTATGGGCTGGAACGCCGGGTTTTCGTTGATGCCGTAAATGAGCCCGAGGTGAATGCTGAGACTCCTTTGATAGTTACAGAAATCCAGCGCCTACTGAGTATTTATGGCGAAAACCGATCATTCAGGGGATATGCGGAGGGTTTCCTGGATTATCTGAGAAGCACTACTGTTAATCCAAACATCTATCTCAGCCCACCTCCCAAAGTGACAGCGTCCACCTCCGAGATGCCGCTGACACTACGCATAGGGTTAGGGCAACATGCCTCCAACAAAAAACCTCTTGATGCAGATTGGGCTTTAGCTTGGGCCTTAGCTGACCCCAACATCAATAAACGGACCCCTGCCACACGCTGCAAAGACATCTTTGCAACCCTGTTCAAGCTTAAGTACTCAGACTTGCATCCTAATGGTCTGATCTTGGTGAAAAACAAGACCAAGCTTAAGGCTAGCTACCGTCCAGCATCTTCGGCATTGAAGGTACAGACGCTTAATCTCGGTGATCTTCCCGATGTCATGGCAACCTCGGGCACACGTAAGCATCTACACGAACTAGTTGAGCTATGTACTAGTGAGCTTGAACCGTACAGCCGGTATTTGGGCCGAAACCTTGAAAATGCAGAAGCCCTAGAAGGCCTCCTTCAACTTCCGGCAGCACTATGGCCAGCAGCGGCACGCGTGGAGTTAGAGGATCTGCAGTCCAGAATTGGCGATGACTTGGTTGTTATGAGCTTTGGCGAACTCGCAGGCCGCTTCAAGAGTGCTGGGACGCTGTCTCGCAATAAGGTGCTTGCGCTTGCTCAAGCGCTGGAGTCACTTCATATCGGTTTGGAGCCAGACGTACTGGCCGGTTGTAAGACACCGAAAGCTGAAGACCGAATCGCATTGTTCGTAACCCAGCCAGAAGACGGATCACTCCGGGCTTCTGCGGCGTACAATGCCGCATCGGTAACCCTTGATCTGGCCAGTGCAGTAGCATCTGCCGATGGTGACACCTCCAATGATGAAATCATGCTGCTTGCTCAACACATAGACTCATGGGATCACTTGAACGTTGCCCATCGCAAGCGTCTCAAGGCTCATTTGCAAATTCAACTCCAGCAACCACCCACTCTCGCAAGTCTTAAGAAAAAGCTTGATCCATTGACCGTCGAAGCAAAGCGTACAATCGCCAGCTTCTTGGCTCACCTGGCTCAAGCCGATGGCACCGTCAGTCCGTCAGAGGTGAAGCTTCTTGAGCGAGTGTATAAGACATTGCAACTGGATAGTCAGCTGCTATATGGCGACCTTCACGGAGCAGCATCTGGAGCGACTATTGCGCCCGTTAATCCTGTAACAGGCTATCCCAAATCCGAACCTGAAGCACAAGTCTCCGCAACCGCGAAACAAGGCTTCGTGCTAGATCATGAGCGGATTGCACAGTTACAGCGAGAGACTGCTGAGGTTTCTGCTCTACTGGCCCAAGTGTTCATTGATGATCAGGTTCCGGAGGTTGAGCAACACATTGAAACCATAGAGCCTGATCAGGTGTTGAGTGCTGACGTTGTCGGTCTCGACTCAGAGTACTCTGCATTCCTTCGTTTGTTGATCTCTCGCCCCGAGTGGAGCCGTCTCGAGCTTGAAGCTGTAGCCAGCGACATGGAACTGATGCTCGATGGTGTTTTGGAGCAAATCAACGACATGGCTTTTGAACGTTTCGACATGCCCGTCACAGAGGGTGATGATCCTATCGAAATCAATTCAGACATTCTGGAAGAATTAGCCCTATGAGCAAAATCAGATCCAAAGATCGCGACGCGGTCATTCAATCACTGCGCGCCGGCGTGGTTCCTCGTGTCGGCCAACATTTGATTCAAGTCGGCCGGGTTGGCGAACTCGATGCACTGATCAAAGATGTAGATCGACTGGCCGACAGTGGTTCAGCCTTTCGAGTCGTGATCGGCGAATACGGGGCTGGCAAGACGTTTTTCCTGAACTTGGTGCGAGCAATTGCTATGGAGCGGAAACTCGTGACCATGCATGCCGATTTGAACCCTGACCGTCGGCTGCATGCCACTGGTGGACAGGCACGCTCACTTTACTCTGAGTTAGCCAAGAACATGTCAACGCGGACAAAACCCGATGGGGGGGCACTGCAAGGCATCGTTGAAAAATTCATCTCCCAAGCTAAATCCGAAGCCAAGGCAGCAGGTACTGACAGTGAAGCTGTCATTCGCAAACACCTAAGTGAACTGACAGAGATGGTTAACGGGTATGACTTCGCTGAAGTGATTGCTGCATATTGCCGTGGCTTCGAGGAGGGTAATGAGCAACTCAAGGCTGACGCAATCCGATGGTTGCGCGGAGAGTTCACAACAAAAACGGATGCCAGAATGGCCTTGGGTGTACGGACAATTATTGATGATGCGTCCGTGTACGATCAACTCAAGCTGCTCTCAAGATTTGTCAGGCTTGCAGGTTTTGGTGGTCTGATGGTCTGTCTTGATGAGCTGGTTAACCTCTACAAGCTAGCGAACACACAGGCTCGTAATGCCAACTATGAGCAGATCCTACGTATCCTAAATGATTCCCTGCAGGGGTCATCCGAGGGACTTGGTTTCATATTGGGTGGCACCCCCGAGTTTTTGATGGACACTCGCCGAGGCCTATTCAGCTATCCAGCCTTGCAGTCCCGACTGGCCGAGAACTCCTTTGCTAAAACCGGGCTAGTGGATCTTTCAGGGCCTGTTATCCGTCTCACGAGTCTTACCCCTGAAGACTTCTACGTACTGCTTCAGAAGCTTCGACACGTATACGCAAGCGGTGACGCTGGAAAGTATTTGCTACCTGACGAGGCGCTTCCACAGTTCATGGCGCACTGTAACCAACGATTGGGTGAAGCTTACTTCCGAACTCCGCGTACCACTATCACTGGGTTCATCAACCTACTGGCCATACTGGAGCAAAACCCAGGTTCCGATTGGTTGACACTTATTGGAGGCGTCGAGATCGCCAATGACTTAGGCGGCGAGAAAGACACAAAGGTCGACGCAGATGATGAACTTGCCACCTTCACACTCTGACTCATCGGGTTTCGAGCAACTAGAATCCCGGATCCAACGATGGATTTGGGCTGAAGGCTGGACGTCCTTGCGCGACGCCCAAGAATGGGCGGTGCCAGTGCTAGTGGATGCCGACCAAGATGTCATCATCGCCGCAGCGACTGCCGCAGGGAAAACAGAGGCTGCATTCCTTCCCATACTCACCAACTTGCTTAACCACGATGATCCGTCTGGCGCCGTGTTGTATATCAGCCCCCTCAAGGCCTTAATCAATGATCAATGGGATAGGTTAAGCCGCCTCTGTGAGCAGCTTGAGATCCCCGTAGTTGCTTGGCACGGGGATATTTCATCGAGTAAAAAACACCGCTTTCTAAAATCGTCTGAGGGGGTGCTATTAATCACCCCAGAATCCCTTGAGGCACTGTTCGTTAACCGTGGCTCAAGTCTTGGCGGAGTATTCCAAAATCTGCGTTATATCGTCGTTGATGAGTTGCACGCATTCATCGGAAGCGAGCGAGGCAAGCAGCTTCAATCGCTGATGCACCGAGTAGAACTTGTTGTTGGCTGTCGTCTTCCTAGAGTTGGGTTGTCAGCGACACTAGGCGACATGAAGATGGCATCGGAGTTTCTACGCCCGGGAAGCGCCGACACAGTGACCGTTATTGAGTCCAAAAACTCAAACCAGACTCTCCAGGTGCAAGTCCGTGGTTACATCCAACCACCGATGAACGAGCTTATGAAAGCGCGTGTTGAGCTTTCTCTTGATGGAGAAAATGAGGGAGAGCAGGACTACGAGGCAAGCTCTGATTTTGCTATCGCTGACCATCTCTATAAAGTATTACGCGGCAGCAATAACCTAATTTTCCCGAACAGTCGGGCACAGGTTGAATGGTACGCTGATCAATTGCGTCGACGCTGCGAAAATGATGGTTTGCCCAACGAGTTCTGGCCTCATCACGGTAGCCTCTCAAAGGATCTGCGAGAGCAAGCTGAGCATGCGCTCAAAGCAGGTAATCAGGCAGCGTCAGCAATTTGCACTACTACGCTTGAGCTTGGGATCGACATCGGGAGTATCAAGACAGTTGTTCAGATTGGTGCCCCACCATCGGTGGCGAGTCTGCGCCAACGACTAGGGCGTTCTGGCAGACGCCCTGGAGAAAAAGCGACACTGCGCGTTTATTGCAAAGAGTCGCCACTCACTGATGGATCGAGCCTTTCTGATCTGTTGCGACAAGGACTGGTCCAGACCATTTCTATGGTTAGACTGCTAGCTCGTGGATGGTTTGAACCTCCCAGAGCTCAGGGCATACACGCGTCCACCCTTGTTCAGCAATGCCTTTCCGTCATTGCTCAGTGTGGTGGCGCATCTGCTGCGGATCTCTGGAAAAGCTTGATTGCCGAGGGGGCATTTCCGAAGGTCGAGAAGTCAGACTTCATGGGACTGCTCAAATCCCTAGGTGAGCATGAACTCATTATTCAAGATAGTTCAGGGTTATTGCTTCCAGGGGTGGTTGGAGAACGACTGATCAACCATTATGAGTTCTACAGTGCATTCACCAGTGATGAAGAATTCCGCTTGGTGTGTGATGGTAAAACGCTGGGGTCAGTCCCCGTAAGCCGTCCGCTGACCAAGGATCAACGCATTATTTTTGGAGGCCGTAGATGGCAGGTGCGTGATGTTGATCTCCAGGCCAAGGTCATCATTGTTTCAGCCGCGCGCGGCGGCGCACCTCCCCAGTTCGATGGTTTGGGGGCAATGGTGCATGACGTCGTGCGTAAAGAGATGCGCGCAGTTCTGGCCGATTCGGCCCCCTGCCCGTTTATTGACAGTAGCGCTCAAGCGTTACTCGACGAGGCTCGAAAGACTTTTTCCTTATTGCGCCTTGGTGACCGTTACTTGATCGAGTCTGGCAGTAAGTGTTCATTGATCAGCTGGCTAGGTGACTACGCCAACGATGCACTACGCCTGTTGCTCAATCATGTGGGTCTTCCTTGCCATAACACTGGTCTTGTTATCGAGATTGATGCGAGCATAGATCAAGCAAACGCTGCACTCAATGCCGTAGGTAGCCTAGACCCAGGCGATCTCAATTCGACTCTTGCAGATGTGGAAAACATGCTGCGCGAAAAATGGGATTGGGCGCTGCCGGAGCCGTTGCTTAAGAGATCGTTTGCTTCAATATCGCTGGATATCTCGACCGCAATAATTTTCGCCCAGAGACATTTTGCGAGCTGAATCTGAATCACTATTAAGCAAGTGACATCAGGCTTGGTTTAGTGACTTATTCGCATTCTCCCAAGGCTGTCGCACGGAATTGTGATGGATATTGAACAGATAAATCATCGACTACAGCAGATTGCGGAGCAGATCGCCGAACTGGAGTTGGAACGAAAACATCTTGAAATACAGCGTAGCCAGTTGGCTCGTGCCATGGTGTCCCCGCCATCGTGTACATCTCTTTCTTCCGAACAGAAGATTACACTCTTCGCCGAACGTTTCATCGGACGAGCTGATGTGTTTGCTACTCGCTGGGAGAGTAAGGCTGGCAAGTCCGGTTACTCGGTGGCTTGCGCGAATGAATGGAAGCCCGGTGTCTGCTTAAAACCAAAAATCAAATGTGGTGACTGTCAGCAACGCAAGTTTTTACCGGTGCTCGACCAAACACTGCGTGCCCACCTGACAGGAAAGTGCACAGTTGGGATCTACCCATTGTTGCCTAGTGACATGTGCCGCCTGCTGGCCGCCGACTTTGATAAGTCAGATTGGCAACCTGCCGTTACTGCCCTGAGAGAGGTTTGTGAGGAGCTGGGAGTTCCCTGTCTGGTCGAGCGATCCCGCTCCGGTAGCGGTGCTCATGTATGGATTTTTTTTTCGGAATTAGTGTCGGCCCAAAGGGCGCGCTTATTGGGCGCGGGTCTCCTCGATAAAGCGATGGAGCGCTATCCAAAACTTGGATTCGACTCTTATGACCGTCTATTTCCTAATCAGGATCATATGCCTGCAGGGGGGTTTGGGAACTTGATTGCTTTGCCATTGCAATATGGTCCTAGGCAAAACGGCAACAGCACCTTCATTGATGCCGATTTTAATGAGGTGGTAGATCCTTGGCTGACATTGATGCAAACCGGCACGATGACCAGTGCAGAGATTGAGGTCATCATCGAGCAATTTGGTTGTGAACTGGCGCATGCGGAGCATACCGCCTCATCAGAAACACCTTGGAAAGCAAGGCTGCCAGTGGCGAAAGGTCGTATTGCTGGTTGCCCTAGCCAAGTCGAGTTGGTTTTGGCCAACATGATCCATGTTCCAACGGCCTCATTACCTTCGCAGCTTGTTGCGCGGTTAAAGCGTCTGGCGACATTTTCCAATCCTCAGTTCTTCAAAACACAGGCCCTGCGGTTTTCAACCGCAGGGATCCCTCGCCACATCTGTTGTGCGAGGATGGAGGAAAACTACTTGAGTTTGCCGCGAGGAACGCAGGGTGCGCTGCTCGAGTTGCTGGCAGAACAAGACATTATCACTGAGCTGCGTGATGAGCGGACTGAAGGAATGCCATTAAAAGGGATCCGCTTCCTGGGTCTTTTGCGTAAAGAGCAGCAGTTGGCTGTGAATACGCTGGCAGAGCAGGACGTTGGAATCCTCCATGCGCCGACGGCATTTGGGAAAACAATCACGGCGATAGGGATGATCGCCAAGCGTCGGGTCAATACCTTGGTATTGGTGCACAGCAAGGAGCTGGTGTTGCAGTGGCAGGAGCGTCTTCAGTCATTTCTAGCTGATGTGGAGAT
This sequence comes from Aeromonadaceae bacterium, assembly GCA_018059485.1. GTDB lineage: Bacteria > Pseudomonadota > Gammaproteobacteria > Enterobacterales > Aeromonadaceae > Pseudaeromonas. The sequence continues at coordinate 10,990 of JAGOXX010000030.1, forward strand.
TGGTGTAGTTTACGGGGGACGGGCAAAGCCAACGGGCCAAATAGATGTGGCAACATATCAAAGCTTGTTGACTCGTACTGACAACACCATCAAGCCGTTTGCATTCGAATATGGTCAAGTCATTGTAGATGAATGCCATCACTTGTCGGCTCCGCGGTACGAACATCTCCTGAGTGAACTCAGCCCTCGTTATGTCATGGGGGTGACGGCAACACCTCAGCGTCAGGATGGACACCAACCGATCATCTTTATGCAAGCTGGCCCTATCCGTTTCCACGCTAAAGCAAAAGAACAGGCGGATTTTGCGAAGACTCTGTATTGCAGAGTAGTCAATACATCTCCGCCAGCGGCGTTGATGGACAAGGATCACAAGCCACATATTTCCGCAGTCTTCAAATGGCTGATTGAGGATGAGGTGAGGACAGACCGGATCGTGTCGGACATTGCATGCTGCATTCAGGTGGGACGGAGCCCTATCGTGCTGACAGAGCGCCGTAGCCATGCAGAAGATCTGAGTAAGCGCCTTGAGGCATTGGGTTATCAGACATCAACATTAAAAGGCGGTATGAAGGCATCACAGATACGGGAAGAGAAAGAGCGCTTGGCGGAGGCCGATGTGGTTATCGCTACTGGCAAGTACGTCGGTGAGGGATTCGACTTACCACGCTTGGACACGCTGTTTTTGGTGCTGCCAATCTCTTGGAAAGGAACCTTGGCACAATACGTCGGACGGATCCATCGAGTGAGTGATGGTAAAGTCGAGGTTCAAGTGTATGACTACATTGATATTGGCCATCCTATGCTGGAGAAAATGTTTGGTCGACGGGCTAAGGGTTATGCATCGATGGGCTATCGTTTTGAAGAGGCTGACCTGAGTGATTTTCCCAAACAAGGCGTCATCACGGGGTTTTGAGAGGTCTTGATTCACCTGAGAGCCGTGTCGAGGGAAGATGACCCTCTCCGAAGAGGGTTATCGCCAAACCATGAGTTTGGATTAGTGAAAAGCCATATGATCCTACGAGCTAAGGATGAGACTTTATTTTCATTTATCTAGCCCCATGTAGTTTTATGGCACGGATTAGGATGATACTTTAGCTTCTGTTTTGATCGAAAAAACGGCCACAAACGGCCGTTTTCTGTTTTTTAGGATGAAACTTTATTTTCATCTCACAAGAGCCGCTGTTGCGGCTCTTTTTGTTGCTGCTGACCGGCTCAGGAGAGCCGCAGGTTGGTGATGGTCACGTCGTTCAGCGAAGGCACTATGATGCCGCTGGAGATGCTCTTGGCGATCGCCTGGTTGCGGTTCTTCGAATCGGTCTTGTTGGTGACCTGATTGAGGTGGAAGTTCACGGTGCGCTCGCTGATGCCGAGTATGGTGGCTATCTCCCAGGAGGTCTTGCCCTCGCTGGCCCAGAACAGGCACTCCTTCTCCCGATCCGACAGCTCGGCCAGATGCTTCATCAGGTCCGGCCTGCTCTTTATCAGCTGCAGCGCCGCGTTGAAGATGTAGCTGGCACAAAATGACAGCATGGGAACGTTTTCAAACATCAGGTCGGAGTTGGATTTTTCCTTGCTGATGAAGGAGAGGATGCCGTGTTCCCCCTGGGGCGTGTGCAGCGGGAAGGAGACACCGTTTCTCACGCCAAAGTCGGCGGCGAGGTTCATCACTTCCCGGCTGGCGCTGGGCAGCCAGGGGGAGTCGCAGTCGAGCTTGTTCCAGAAGATGGGCTGGGTCTGCTTCAGGCCCAGGAAGACCACAGGATCCTGGGTCAGGTAGTGCCGCTCCGTGTAGGCATCAAACCAGCTGGTCGGGCAGTTGTTGAACAAGGCCACGTGTGATTTCTGCATGCTGATGGGGAAAATGATCAGCAACCTGAAGTAATCAAATCCCATCTGATGGCTGAAGCGCTCCAGTTGTTGCTGGATATCGCTGGTTTTCTTGGCCTTGGTGAACCGATCTATGTGTTCCCAGATCGCATCGTTAAACATGTAAGTCTCCTTCTTCGACCACTTATCATCCTGATCGAAAAGACATTTTTTAGTTATTTAAAATGGTGTTGTGACTACCAACGCCAGTTGTTCCCGTGCTTGTCTAAAAAGTATCCTGTTTTTTCGGCCACAGGCCAAGAAAATCATCTGATTGCCACTGGCACGACTCTTTGAGACAATGAGAATAGTTATCATTGTTAAGATTGTGTACCATGAAAAAGATCTGGGGTCTGGCCTTGTTGCCATTGGCCGTTCATTTCGTCGCCTCGGCAGACGATTTGGTCGCGCCCGCACTGAAAAACAGCATCGCGGATGGGAAAGCCTCCCAGCAGCGCGTAGAAAAGGCGGCCGATGCCGCCGTTGCCGCCCGGCTGGAGCTGCAAAATGCCCAGCTGCAACTGCGGGATCTGGAAGCCTACAACCGCTACATGCAGTCTCTGGTGGCCGATCAGCAGAATGAGCTGGGCAAGCTCACTCAACAGCTGGAAGCGGTACAAGAGACCCGGCAGGGCTTGATCCCGCTGATGTTGCAGATGCAGGCGGATCTGGAGCAGCTGGTGCAGGATGACATTCCCCTGCGCAAGGAGGACCGTCTGGCGCGGGTCGAGCAGCTGAAGGTGACCCTGGCCCGGGCGGACGTGAGCGAGGCGGAGAAGTTCCGCCAGCTGCTGCAGGCCTACCAGATCGAAGCCGAATACGGCAGCCGGATGGATGCCTATCCCGCCCATCTGGCGCTGGATGGTGCCGAGCGCAGGGTCGATGTGCTGGCGCTCGGTCGCGTCTCCCTGCTGGCCATGACCGCCGATCGCTCCCAGGCCTGGCGCTGGTCCGCCGAGAGCAAGAGCTGGTTACCGCTGGATAGCGAGTGGCTAACCCCCCTTGCCGATGCGCTGGACATGGCGGCCGACAAGAAAGTCCCGCAACTGTTACATGTGCCCCTGTCTGTCGCCCGTAGCCAGGAGGCTCAGTCATGAAATGGTTCCCCCTTCTGATAACACTCTCCCTCTGCTCCCAGCTGGCCCTTGCCAATGACGACTGGCAACAGCAGGAACAGGCCCGCGAACAACAGGCGCAGCAGGATCTGGCGTCTGTCTCCACCGAATTGAACAGTGCCCGTGCCAGGCTGGCCGAGGCCCAGCGCCTGAGCAAGGAGCTGGCCAGCCAGTTTGCCAGCAATGAAAAGCAGCTGG
>JAGOXX010000126.1 GCA_018059485.1 Aeromonadaceae bacterium
CGGATCAGTGAGATCCCTTTGGCATAACGGGCTCCGCTACACTGTTTGCCGCGCTCCGCAACTATATAGGCTCTGAGTTTGACCGTGAGGCGATCATTGCGTCGCTCTTCGGCCAGCAAGTTGTATTGGCGTACCTCGCTGTTGCTGCGGATCTGGAATTGATCGCGAGTCAGGGCGCCATTGCTCAGATTCTGGATACTCGAGACTGAGGCCCCGGCTTGCAGCATGGCCTGACGTAACGCCTCTTGAGTCGCCTGTTCGCGAGCTTGATCAACATCACCATCAGTAATCGGCGCACTGCCGACTGTAGTGAACCATTGGGCGTGGACCGGGAGGGTCAGCCACAACAGCAACCAAATCCATCGTTTCATGGTATTCATCTTGCTAGGAATTTGTTGGAGTAAATGCATTATGTGTGCCGGAATTACAATGTGGGGTTTGGGATAGAAGTCTGCTATTTCCGGCTTAAGTAATGCATGTGTTTGCCGATAACAGCGTAATGCCAAAATTACAGCGTGGAGTTCGTCATGAAAAAGATGGCCTTGTGGGTGAGTCTGTTGGTGGCCTTAACCGGGTGTTCCAGCTCTAGTGAGTCAGCCCAAACGACGCCGTATGCTGGCCCGTCGGGGAGCGGTACCGAGCTGAATAAGTTGGTGTCCGAGCTGGCCGATCGGTTGTTTCAAACCAAATTGGCGGGGGGCAGCTCAGTCTCGCCGATTGCCGTGGCATCGTTCGTCAATCTTGGCACTCTGGAAACCAGTAATTGGCTTGGTCAGCAGTTGGCCGAAGACTTTGTTCATGAACTGCATCGGCGTGGTGAGATCGTATTTGACTACAAGCTGACGGGTAGCATCAAGGTGACGCCCGAGGGGGACTTCGTGTTCAGCCGGGATTGGACCGAGTTGGCCAAACGGGTACCCGTGTCGCGTGTGTTGACTGGAACCATGTCACGAAATGAGAAGGGTATCGTAATCAATGCCCGGATCGTTAGTCTGAAGACACACATGGTGGAAGCTACCGCGCAAGGTTTTGTACCGTCGAACATGTTGCGAGGTTCACTCGAAAGCGGTCCTGTGGTCACCATTACCAAGGGCATGCTGGTGCGAGGTGAGTATCCGGGGAGCCAGTATGGAACTTCGGTTCAGTTGACACATTAAGAGAAGGTGGTTGTCATGTGGAAGCGTATTGTGATGGCTGCGTGGTTGCTGGGGCTGGCGGCTTGCTCCAACAACAGCACGACCCGCTATCAGGTTGAAGAGCCGGAGCGTTTCCCGGTGTTGCACGCTATAGGTTACGGCATCGTGGATGTTCAGCCTGGCCCCTCCAAAAATGAGAAGATGCTGCAGGCAATGCGTGCCTCCAAGTTGGATGCGTACCGCGAGCTGACAGAGCAGGTTTACGGCCAGTCGCTGCAGGGCAGCACGACGTTGCGAGATGCGGTGCAGACCAATAACCAGATGCAAGTCTCGGTGGATGGTATGGTTCGAGGGGCTAGGGTGGTTCGCACCTATCCGGTGGACAACATGTATGCGACGGAATTGGAACTGGATACCAAGGTCCTTTACGACCTCTATCGATTACAGGGCGCTTTCTAGGGCGCCTCAGTCAAAAAAACCGCCAACAGGCGGTTTTTTTGTATCGGTGTATCAGGCCTTTAGATTCAGATTCGAGCCACCGAAGGCTCGAGCCGAGCCTTTACTATCATACGTCATGCTGTTCCTGTCCCGCAGTTGGGTCAATACACTGCCCAGACGACGGTTGGCGGCCAGATTCAGCTCAATCAGCTTGCCGTTCACTTCGTTTTTTTCCTGACAGTCTCGAAGCTTCTCCACGAGCATCTCTTTGAGCGGGCTCAGTTCATCCTTCAGGGCATCTCGATCGGGGTGCTGGCTGATTTGGTGATCCTGTTGTTGGAGTTGTTCCAGCAGCTGTTGTTTTTGATTGGCGATTTCAGGAAGTTCAGACACTTGACGCTGCTTGAGGAAGTTAAACTCTTCCTCAAGCAGCGTCAGCAGGGAATCAAGAAGCAAATTTTGGTGTTCAAGCAGTTCAGGCAACAGGGTCATCAGTTAATGCTATCCAGGTCAGATTCCATATCCATCATTTTCTGGGCAACGCGTTGGCTGTCAACCGTATATTCACCACGCTCGATAGCTGATTTAAGCGCTTCAACTTTGCCCTGATTGGTGGACGGAGAATCTTTAATCCGTTGCTGCACTTTGGTAAGCCCTTGCGCTTGATCGGTCAACACGACGGCATCTTGACGCGCGACAACCTTGCCTTGAGTGCTGGACTCGAGGTTTTGCGCCGTCGTGCTAGCGTTTGCCGTGGTGCCGCTACCAACCTGATTGGTGGTTCGGTTCAGCAGATTGTTGACGTTGTTGATGGCCATGATGAACTACCTTTTGTTTCCCTGATTTGCCTCTGACCCACTTATCGACCATGGGTGGAGAAACTTTAGAAAATTTCTTTGTGTTTTACAGTTTCACGCGTACTTGCCCTATGGCTACTACGGTGGCACTTACGATTCGGTGTGAGCGTAGATTCTCCACCCGAATTGTGTCGCCAAAACTGCCATCTTGCAGCGCTTGCCCTGCGGTTCGAATGGCAAAGGCTGAAGTCGCGGCTTCAATCTGTACCGTGTCCCCCCTGCATACTACACAGATCTGACTTTGTCGCACAGGCTGGCCTGGGCGCAGCTCACGGCGACTACGAACCCCAATCAGCGGAGCAATTTCAGTGAACACATCACCACGGATAAATTGTTCCTCGACGAAGTCCACTCTAAGCATATCGGCAGTCAAGGCGATCTCTTTACTGACCGGTGTGCTGACAGTAACCACGGGTTTAAGGACACGCACGCGAACCGGTACGTAAGTTTCCCATGCCGGTTCCTGGTCACAGCTTAATTTCACCGTGGTTCTACGTTTGATTTCATCATTCGCTACACTAGCTGTAATATGCCCGGAACAATCATGCAGTTGGCGACGGTTGTCGATCTTTTCTGCCTCAACTTCAACCTGTGTCGTTGGATCGATGACCATCTGGCTATAGACGAACTGCTCGGCGTAGTTCTTCAGCTGATCATGCAACGACGGCTCTTCCGCCGCGAGTGGTGTGGCCAAAAAGGTTACCGCGAGCAGACAATGGCGACGAATCATTTTCAAGTACTTGCTGTTCAAGCAAAATAACGACATATAAGAATGTACTATCCTTGCAGTAATGAAGTTTGACCGCACAATCGTCGCTTCTGATTACCGACGAGTGATTGACGATCGACTGGCTTCACTTTGATAAGCACAAAGGATGCCATTTAGCCTCACAGGAGAGAATTATGGCGAGTATTTTGGACTCAGTGAACCAATTGACCCAGTTGGTGGGGCAAAACCGTCTCGAATTGTTGTTATTCCGTCTGAATGGTCGCCAACGTTTTGGCATCAACGTGTTCAAAGTCCGTGAGGTCTTGCAATGTCCTCAACTGACCATAATGCCGAAACTACATCCTTATGTGCGGGGCGTAGCCCATATTCGTGGTAATACCATTTCGGTCATCGATCTGAGCATGGCGACGGGTGGTCGTCCGATTGCCGATCTCTCCAAATGCTTCATCATCATCGCAGAGTACAACCGCTCCGTGCAGGGATTCCTGGTCGGTTCCGTAGAGCGGATCATCAATATGAATTGGGAATCCATTCTGCCACCACCGAAGGGCGCGGGTCGTTACAACTACATGACGGCGGTAACTGAAGTTGATGGTGAGCTGGTCGAAATCCTGGATGTGGAAAAGATCCTTGATGAGATTTCGCCGGTCAATACTGAGGTGAGTAAGGAGCTGGTGGTTGAGAGTGATAAACACAATCCACATGGTCGACCTGTGCTGGTTGCCGATGATTCATCGGTGGCTCGGAAACAGGTTGAACGGGCACTGAATACCATAGGTGTGAAGTGTATCCTTGCTAAAGATGGCAAAGATGCATTGAATATGCTTAATGACATGGCTAAGAAAGGGCCGATTGAGGATCAGATAGCGTTAGTCATCTCCGACATCGAGATGCCGGAAATGGATGGTTATACGCTGACTGCCGAGATCCGCAACAATCCTGCTTTGCGAGGGTTGCACATCATACTGCATACATCGCTGAGTGGTGTGTTCAATCAGGCCATGGTTCAGAAAGTTGGGGCTAATAATTTTATTGCCAAGTTTAACCCGGATGAATTGGCCAAGGCCGTTCAGGATGCAATGTGATTCAAGAACGCAGAATTGGCAGAATTTGAATGAAGACACTGTCCGACGAGTTGTACAAACAGTTCAGTGACTTTTTGGAGGCCCAGAGCGGTATCGTTCTGGGCGCCAATAAGCAGTATCTGGTGAAGAGCCGACTGGCGCCACTTCT
>JAGOXX010000127.1 GCA_018059485.1 Aeromonadaceae bacterium
CCGCCGTTCTACCGACTGAACTAAGGAGGAATTGAAATTTGGCTCCCTCGACTGGACTTGAACCAGTGACATACGGATTAACAGTCCGCCGTTCTACCGACTGAACTACGAGGGAACAGAGTCTCTTTGAGACGCCGCGCATGTTACTGATTGGCCTGGTGACTGTCAACCGCTGCGGGGCTTATTTGGGGAAAAACGGTCTGTTCGGTGAATTGCTGTGCAACACGGTATTATTCTTAATCAATGTTGCTTCAACTGTCGGTTTTTCCTCGTGCTTCATCGTGGTGATTCCCTCTGGAACTCTCTGGTTGTGAGGGAGCAAAATTTACTTCCCGGTTACTGAGTTAGCGATGAATATTCGGAAGGAATTGCTTCTGGAGTTTATGCACAGTTGCCCAAAGTCCCGCGCCGTCTGGCTTGGCAAGAGTTATCCACGGTTTCTGTGGATAACCGTGTGGGTGAAAGTTTTAAACCTCGCTGTAACCCGCTTGTCATAAGGCTTTGCTCGCATGTAACAAAAAAGAGTTGAAAAAATAAAATGCAATAAAATCAAATAGATGTGTTTTATGGTGTTTTATGCTGGCGGGATAGGAGAAACGAAATAGCAAAGAGACAACGCTGCCACCAATTGTGCATTGTTTTGGCGCATTTTGCTCATTTTTGGTGGATAAGTGATGGGGTGTTGCAGAAAGATTGGCTCCCTCGACTGGACTTGAACCAGTGACATACGGATTAACAGTCCGCCGTTCTACCGACTGAACTACGAGGGAATCTCTAGAAGAGGGGGCTAATCTTAGAGATTGAGACCGATTGGGTCAAGGGGGATTTGTGTGATGGCGAACAAATTACCGAGGGGATATTGGCTTCTGTGGCGATTCGTTAAACTCGCACTTTAGTTGTCTGTTTACAACCCTTTGGACAGGGTAGAATAGCGCCAAACCCCAAGGGAATTGTTGATTTGAAAGCCAGCTTGCTGACGGGCCCGATCCGGCCACAGCTTATCCGTATGACTCTTACTCTAATGGTCGGCATGTTGACCATGATGAGCTTCAACTTGCTCGACACCTGGTTCATTGCCCAACTGGGAACTGTCCCTCTGGCTGCCATCAGTTTTACTTTCCCGATTACCTTCTCGCTGATCAGCTTGACGATTGGCATGAGCGTGGGCACCAGTGCCATTCTTGGCCGTTATTTGGGGCAAGGGCGACTCGATGAGGCGAAGCGCAAGGCCTCCGCTGCATTGATGTGTGCGTTTGGCTTTATGGTGCTCGGAGGTGGTGCCGGTCTGCTCTGGAGTGAAGCCCTATTCGTGGCCATGGGGGCGGACCAACAGGCTCTGCCGCTGATCCTCTCGTATATGTCCATCTGGTTTGCCGGTTGTGGGTTCCTCGCGGTTTCCATGGTCGGCAATGCGGTGTTCCGGGCATTTGGTAATACCCGGGTACCCAGCGCCATCATGGTCGTCTCCAGCTTGGTGAATGCGATACTGGATCCACTCTTGATCTTTGGTCTTGGACCATTCCCGGCCTTGGGGATCCAGGGGGCCGCCATTGCCAGTCTGATTTCCTGGGGATGTGGCTGTCTATTAATGCTCTGGATGCTGGGGGTTCGATATCGTTTACTGAGCTGGCACTCTGTGCCGAAGCATTGCTATGGCGATGGCGTGGAGATTCTGCGGATCGCCATGCCTGCCGCTCTGGCCAATATGTTGACGCCATTGGCGACCGTGGTATTGACGGCATTTGTCGCACAATATGGCCAGGAGGCCGTAGCGGCCTACGGGGTTGGTGGTCGGCTCGAGTCGATGGCTTGTCTATTTATTCTGAGTCTTTCCATGAGCCTGCCTCCCTTTATCAGTCAAAACAGTGGAGCGCGTCAGTTAGGGCGAGTCGATGAGGCCTATCGTAGTGCAGTGAAGATGGTGCTGGTGATCCAACTGGCCATTTATCTGCTGCTGGCGCTTGGTTCGCCATGGCTCGCTCCGGCATTCAGTCAGGAGGCGGATGTGCAGCGTCTCTTGATGCTTTATCTGTGGATTCTGCCGTTGGGTTATGGCCTGCAGGGGGTCATCATTCTGACCAACTCGGCGTTGAATGCCTTGCATCAACCACGGCAGGCATTTGGTTTGAGTATGCTGCGTTTCTTTGTCTTGTTTGTTCCCATCTCCTGTCTGCTCGGTTATGGCTTTGGGCTGGCTGGGCTGTTCGTCGGTGGTGTTGTGGCCAACCTGCTCTGTGCCTGTCTGGCTTATCTGTGGTTCAATAGCACTCTGCGCCGTCTTTCCCTGGAGTCTCCATGAGTAAAGCCTTTCAACTCGAAAGCCAGTTCTCCCCGGCCGGTGATCAGCCCCAGGCCATCGCCCAGTTGATTGATGGCATCGAGTCCGGCTTGGCCCATCAGACCTTGCTGGGGGTGACGGGTTCGGGCAAGACCTTCACCATGGCGAATGTGATTGCCCATTGCAATCGACCTACCATGATCATGGCGCATAACAAGACCTTGGCGGCCCAGTTGTATGGCGAGATGCGCGAGTTCTTTCCGCACAATGCCGTCGAATATTTCGTCTCCTATTACGACTACTACCAGCCCGAGGCCTATGTGCCGTCGACCGATACCTTCATCGAGAAAGATTCGGCGATCAATGATCATATCGAGCAGATGCGGCTTTCGGCTACCAAGGCATTGATGGAGCGGCGGGATGTGATCATAGTGGCATCCGTTTCTGCCATCTATGGTTTGGGTGATCCCCAGGCCTACTTGAGCATGATGTTGCATCTGCGCCAGGGTGACATCATCAACCAGCGCGAGATCCTGCGGCGTCTGGCCGAGTTACAGTACAGCCGCAACGACGCCGCCTTTGCGCGAGCTACCTTCCGGGTTCGTGGTGAGGTGATCGATATCTTTCCGGCTGAGTCGGATAAGCTGGCGCTGCGTATTGAACTGTTTGATGAAGAGGTGGAGCGTCTCTCCCTGTTTGATCCTCTGACAGGTGCGGTAGAAAAGCAGGTGCCCCGTTTTACCATCTTCCCGAAGAGTCACTACGTCACGCCACGGGAGACCATCCTGAATGCCATCGAGCAGATCAAGGTCGAGTTGACCGATCGGCGTCAGCAGTTGCTGTCGGCCAACAAGCTGCTGGAAGAGCAGCGCATTACCCAGCGCACCCAGTTTGACATCGAGATGATGCAGGAGCTGGGTTACTGCTCGGGCATCGAAAACTACTCTCGCTACCTTTCCGGTCGCGCACCGGGCGAGCCACCGCCCACACTGTTTGATTATCTGCCGGCCGATGGCCTGCTCATCATCGACGAGTCCCATGTGACTGTGTCGCAGATTGGAGCCATGTATAAGGGGGACAGATCCCGCAAGGAGACGCTGGTCGAGTACGGTTTTCGTCTGCCATCGGCGTTGGATAACCGTCCACTGAAGTTTGATGAGTTCGAGGCTCTGCAGCCGCAGACCATCTTCGTATCGGCGACTCCAGCCAACTATGAGTTGGATAAGTCCGGTGGCCAGGTGGTCGAACAGGTGGTGCGGCCGACCGGTTTGCTGGATCCGCTGATCGAGGTGCGGCCGGTGGCCACTCAGGTCGATGATGTGCTCTCCGAGATCCGTATTCGTACCAAGTTGGATGAACGGGTGCTGATCACCACCCTGACCAAGCGCATGGCGGAAGATTTGACCGAATATCTGGATGAACATGGCGTACGGGTGCGCTACTTGCACTCGGATGTGGATACGGTCGAGCGGGTCGAGATCATCCGCGATCTGCGGCTTGGCAAGTTTGATGTGCTGGTGGGGATCAACCTGTTGCGGGAAGGGCTCGATATGCCAGAGGTCTCTCTGGTGGCCATTCTGGATGCCGACAAGGAGGGCTTCCTGCGCTCCACCCGTTCCTTGATCCAGACCATGGGCCGGGCGGCGCGGAATCTGAACGGCAAGGCGATCCTCTATGCCGATCGCATCACCGACTCCATGCGCGCGGCCATCGGCGAGACCGAGCGGCGTCGTATCAAGCAGCAGGAGTTCAATGCCGAGCACGGCATAGTGCCGACGGGCCTGAAGAAGAAGATCGTCGATATCATGCAGGTCAGTGGCAGTGGCAAGGGGAGTGAGCAGTCGGTGCGCCAGGTGGCCGAGGCGGAGGCTTTCTACCACCCCGAGTCGCCGGAGGCTCTGGCTAAACGGATCAAACAGCTGGAAGGGCAGATGTATGATCACGCACGCAATCTGGAGTTCGAACAGGCGGCGGCACTACGCGATCAGATCCAGCAATTGCACGAGCAGTTGTTTCGTGAGTAGTGAATGGTTAATGGGTTGAGCATGGATGAAACGGGCCGGTTCTCCGGCCT
>JAGOXX010000031.1 GCA_018059485.1 Aeromonadaceae bacterium
GGTCCAGGCCATGGCAAAGGTCCAGGCTGGCAACATGTAAGGAACTATCAGTGCGGTGGCAAACCAGCGGCGTCCCGGCAAGGTACTCCGGGTGATAAGCCAGGCCAGGAGACCACCAAGAGAGAGAGACAGCAGAATGACTCCCGAGGCGACGCGAAGCGTGTTCCACAGCGGTTGCCAGAACATGGAGTCGGCCACCGGCGAACTCAGGGTCCGGATGAGATAGTAATCGGTCCAGTCACCGGTCATGGAGCCGATACGGCGCTCATCCCCAAACTGCACCTGCACCGCATCCAGCAGCAGGGAGCCGACAGGCACCGCAATAAAGTAGACAAACAGCAGTGCCAACAGCAGCCCGATCAGCACGGTTGGCGACTGCATCAACCAGAGCCAGCGGTAGCGAAGCGCCAGTAGATAGCGCTGCCAGTGCGAAGGCTGAGAGCCAAAAATCAGGGTATTCACAACAGATGTCTCTCCTGCAATAGCGTTGCACATGTGTGCAATACCGACATCTTAGGAACCCTATATGACGCAACTATGACAAGCAGAAGACGATTTGGGGCCATAACCCCGCGGAGAGCGCGATTCTCCACACCGAAGCCATGACTCCACGCGGGGAACGAAGTGACAATAAAAAATGCCGCCCCTGAGGACGGCATCCGGATCTTGCGTTTGGCTTACAGAATGATGTCGCGCAGGCGCTGATCCTTGCGATCCAGGTAATGAGTGGAACTGATGCGGCGAATGGTGCGAGACTTGCCACGGATCAGCAGGGTCTCGGTAGTCGCCAGAGTGCCATCACTGGTGATGCCCTCGAGCAGATCACCCTTGGTGATACCGGTCACCGAGATGATGACGTTATCGGTGTGAACCATGTCTTCGAGAGTCAGCACGACTTCAGCCTGCACCCCCATCTTGGCGCAACGCGCCAGCTCATCAGCACCCAGGATCCGGTTCTCGTCAGTTTCACCCTTGACCTTGTGGCGTGGCAACAAACGCCCCTGCATGTCACCATCGAGAGCACGAACCACGGCGGCAGAAACCACCCCTTCCGGTGCCCCGCCAATGCAGTAAAGCATGTCGACGTCATTATCCGGCAGACAGGTCAGCACAGAAGCAGCCACATCACCGTCCGGAATGGCGAACACCCGCACGCCCATCTGTTGCATCTGACGGATCGCCTCATCATGACGCGGCTTGGCCAGCGTAATCACCGTGAGGCGATTGACCGGCTTTTCCAGCGCCGCCGCGACCGCATGGATGTTCTCCACCAGCGGCTTGTTCAGGTCGATCACACCCTTGGCCTTGTAGCCGACGATCATCTTTTCCATATACATATCGGGCGCCCGCATGAAGCCACCCTTGTCGGCCGCGGCCAGCACGGCCACTGCATTGGCCTGCCCCATCGCCGTCATGCGGGTGCCATCGATCGGATCGACCGCAATATCAACCGCATCACCGCCACAGCCAACCTTCTCACCGATATAGAGCATCGGTGCCTCGTCGATCTCGCCCTCGCCGATCACGATCTCGCCGTCGATCTCCACCTGATTGAGCACCAGACGCATAGCTTCAACCGCTGCACCATCGGCTACATTCTTGTCGCCTCGGCCAAGCCATTTATAACCGGCCAGCGCGGCGGCCTCAGTTACTCGGGAAAATTCGATCGCCAGTTCACGTCTCATAGCTGCTTCTACCTGTGGATGTCGGGTGGATTCGTCAAAACGGCGGCATTTTACCACCACGGAAAAACCTTTGCCTGTAGGAATCATCATATCGCGCAGAACATCGCGTCGAGCTAGCACCATCAACAAGTTCCCGTTACATCAAAACTTCATCATCGGGTAACCAAACCGTCACGTTCGACTCCTAGCATGGCCCTCGTTGATAACCCTCGCAAATAATTAATTGCTCGATACAAGGAATGATTGATGAAAAAGTTGACTGCTGTTGCTGTAGCCCTGATGGCCGCCACTTCTGTCGCCCAAGCCGCTGATGTGTATAAGAATGAACAGATGTCTCTGGATATGTATGGCCGCATCTACGCCGGCCAGTTCTTCGGTGAAAAGAAAGACGGCACCGAAGACTACAGCGCCAAGCTGGGTGCCAACCAGTTCATCCGTTTTGGTGTCAAAGCAGATAGCGCCATCACCGGCACCATGAAGGCCATCGGCCAGTACGAAGCCCAATTCAACATTGGTGACAGTGAAAAGATCAACAACGTCTCCTGCTCCACCACAGAAGCGGGCGATGGTACCCACACCACCACCTGTTCCGATGACAAGATCCGTACCCGTCTGGCCTTTGCCGGGGTCAAGTCTGACAACTTCGGTCAGGTCACCTTCGGTCGTCAGAAGGGTGCTGTTTCACAAGTCGCCGACTGGACCGACGTAGCCCTCTCCGATGGTTACGGTGCCGATGCTCTGGGTCATGGCGCTGACAAGTTCGGAACCGGTCGCTCCTCGGACCTGCTGAAGTACTCCGCCAAGTTCGGTGACCTGAAGAGCGGCAAGTCCAACCAGGGTGCGCAACTCGATTTGAGCTACAAGTTCGATGGCAACACCACCGAGGAGAAAACCAACGCCTCTGCCGATGCCGCTTATGGCCTCTCTGCTGCTTACTACTTCAACAACGGTCTGGGTTTCGGTGCCGGTTATAACGTGGGTAACCGCGATAAGGCGGGTGAAGAAGATGCCCAGCTGGCCATCGTCGGTGTGATGTTTGACAACAAGTCACTCTACGCCGCCCTGAACTATGCAGATGGTAGCGACTACTTGGCTACTGGCACCGACCACACAGGTTGGGAAGCCGCTCTGGGCTATAACTTCGCCAACGGCTTCGGTCTGATGGCCGTCTATGACAAGCAGGAGTCCGATAAAGCTGGCACCACGACCGATACCGTCGACTACTACACCCTGGGCGCCCAGTACAAGTTCAACAAGTCACTGCGCGTCATCGGCGAATACCGCATTCAGGGTCTGGATGCCAAGGACGCCAGCAAGGCTGAAGCCGTCGAAAACGACTACCAGCTGGCAGCCCGCTACGACTTCTAAGCCGCAACCTGCTGAGCCGGGATCAAAAGAGGCGCCATAAGGCGCCTCTTTTCATTGGTCATCGGCTACCGATGAATTGCTAGTCCTTGCCTTGAGAGTGCGGATGGTACTGGCTGACAATGTCGAGGGAAGAGCGGTAGACATCCGGCACCTGATCCAGCGCGCTGACCGTCACACCCAAATCCCGCAGCAAACCATCGCTCAGACCGTAGATCCAGCCATGCACCGCCAACTCCTGTCCCCGCTTCCAGGCATTCTGCACGATCGTCGTGTAGCAGACGTTCGCCACCTGTTCGAGAACATTCAGCTCGCACATGAAATCCTGCTGCTCTTCGAGCGAGCCCATCGCCTCGATCTGCTCACGATACTTGAAGCGGATGTCCTTGATGTTGCGCAGCCAGTTGTCGATCAAGCCATGTTCAGCATTCCCCATGGCGGCGATCACACCGCCACACCGGTAATGGCCGCAGACAATGATATGTTTGACCTTCAACACATCGATGGCGTACTGGATCACCGACAGACAGTTGAAGTCGGTATGGATCACCAGGTTCGCCACGTTGCGATGCACAAACACATCACCCGGCAGCAGACCCAGCAGTTCGTTGGCTGGCACCCGACTGTCGGAACAGCCGATCCAGAGATATTCCGGTGCCTGCTGGGCACTGAGCTTCTCGAAGAAATGAGGATCTTCGGCTTTGATTCGTTCAGCCCAGAGCTGATTCTGCACAAACAGGTGATTCAACAGTTTCATCGCGCTTCTCCTCACTCATTCGCCGTGGTTTAGTTACCCGCAATCTTCATCTGCTCCAGCAGGATGGAGCCCGTTCGCAAGCTGGAGCGAGTATCCCAGTCATCGCCGACGGCCACCAGGTTGCGGAACATCTCCTTGAGGTTGCCCGCAATGGTGATCTCCTCGACCGGATAGGCAATCTCGCCATTCTCCACCCAGAAGCCCGCAGCACCACGCGAGTAATCGCCAGTCACCACGTTGACGCCTTGCCCCATCAGCTCGGTGATGAGCAGACCGGTTCCCATCTGACGCAACAACTGCTGTTGGCTCTGCCCCTGGCCATTGACCTGCCAGTTGTGAATTCCCCCAGCATGGCCGGTCGATGGCATACCCAGCTTGCGGCCTGAGTAGGTCGTCAGCAGGTAGGTTTGCAGACAGCCCGCCGCGATGATCGAGCGATCCAGGGTACGCACCCCTTCGGCATCGAACGGTGTGCTGGCCAAACCGCGAGGCAGCAGTGCCTGCTCCTCAATCGTTAACCACTCCGGGAAGATCTGCTGGCCCAGCGAGTCGAGCAGGAAGGAGGATTTACGATAGAGATTGCCACCACCGATCGCCGAGACCAGATGGCCAAACAGACCGGAAGCCGCATCCGGATTGAACAGTACCGGCAGCGTCGCAGTGCCAATCTTGCGGGCTCCGAGCCGGGAGACGGTTCGCTCGACCGCCTCGTCGGCAATGCGTTCCGGCGTCCAGAGATCGTCAATGTGACGACAGGAGGAGTAGCCGTAATCGCGCTGCATCTCTCCATCCTGTTCACCGATCAAGACGCAGCTCAGCGAATGGCGGGAGCCCGAATAGCCTTTGACGAAATCATGGCTGTTGCCATAGACCTTGATGCCATGATGACTGCTGAAACCGGCACCATCCGATTGCTTGATGCGAGGATCGCGACCGAGGGCATGCATTTCGCAACGGCGTGCCAGTTCGATGCCAAACTCGGGATCCGGTTCGAGCGGATGCAGCAGATCCAGTTCAGGTGCGTCCCAAGCCAACCAGTCGGCGTCGGCCAGTCCGGAGAAGGGATCCGCGGCCGTATGGCGCGAAATCTCCAGCGCCGCCTCGATGGCAGAGCGCACCGCATTCAGGCCCAGATCCGTCGTTGACGAGGAGCCCTTGCGACCATCCCGATAGACGGCGATCCCCAAGGCTCCATCCTTGTTGAATTCGATGCTTTCGACCTCGCCGCCTCGGGTATTCACCGAGAGTCCGGTCTGCTTACTGATCGATATTTCGGCGCTGTCGGCCCCCAGTTGCCGGGCGATCGTCAAGGCATCGGCGACGACCTGCTCCAGGCGCGCCTGCTCCTGGCGTACTTGCTGCTGCAAATCCATAGTCATAGTGTCTCATCTTCGTTAGCGGCCCAGCCTATCACAGGCCAGCAATCAACGGGAGAAGCTGGTACCATATTAGGTATGTGAACTGAAGATAGAATCGCTATGCAGAATCAATTTGATGGAATCCCCAACGACGAGTGGGAAGACGAAGGCCCCAGCAAGAGCCAGATGAAACGTGAGTCTGAGGCTCTGCAGGATCTCGGAGAAGAGCTGGTCAACCTGAAGCCGACTGAACTGGCCAAGGTTCCCCTGGATGAAGAGTTGCAGGATGCCATTGCCCTGGCACACCGCCTGAAGGGCAAGCGTGAAGCCTGGCGCCGCCACCTGCAGTTCATCGGCCGCCTGATGCGCAGCCGTGATATCACCGAAATCGAGCAGGCTCTGGATGTGATCCGCAGCCGCCATGTCGCCGGTAATGCCCGTATGCACAAGCTGGAACTGCTGCGCGAGAAATTGCTCGAGCAAGGCGATGGCGCGATCAACGAGTTGCTGGGCCAGTACCGCGATCTGGATCGTCAGAAGCTACGCCAACTGGTACGCCAGGCCCAGAAGGAACGTCAGGAGGAGAAGCCTCCGGTCGCCTTCCGCGAACTGTTCCAATACCTGCGCAATGAGCTCGAAGAGGTGATTTGACCTCTCGACTCCCAACAAAAGGGCGGATAAATCCGCCCTTTTTGCTGTCTGTCTGATGTCTGGTGATTAGCCCCTAGCGGGTGCCGCCGACCGTCATCATCTCCAACTTCAGCGTCGGTTGCCCCACGCCGACCGGTACGCTCTGCCCCTCCTTGCCACAGACGCCGACTCCGGCATCCAGCGCCAGATCGTTGCCGACCATGGAGACCTGCTGCATCGCCTCGGGACCGTTGCCGATCAGCGTCGCCCCCTTGAGCGGCGCCGTGATCTTGCCATCCTCGATGAGGTACGCTTCGGAAGCCGAGAAGACAAACTTGCCGGAGGTGATATCCACCTGGCCACCACCAAAGTTCGGCGCGTAGATCCCCTTCTTCACCGAGGCGATGATCTCGGCAGGATCGTGCTCCCCGGCCAACATATAGGTGTTGGTCATGCGCGGCATCGGCAGATGGGCATAGGATTCGCGGCGACCATTGCCGGTCGGTGCCACCCCCATCAGGCGGGCGTTCAACTTGTCTTGAATGAAGCCCTTGAGGATCCCCTTCTCGATCAGCACGTTGCACTGACCCGGCGTCCCCTCGTCATCGATGCTGACTGAACCCCGACGGCCGGGCAGAGTACCATCATCGACTATGGTGCAGAGCTCAGAGGCTACCCGCTGCCCCAACTTGTCGGCAAATGCCGAGGAGCCCTTGCGGTTGAAGTCCCCTTCCAGGCCGTGACCGACTGCCTCATGCAACAGCACGCCAGGCCAGCCCGGACCCAGAACGACCGGCATGGTTCCGGCGGGTGCATCCACCGCCTCGACATTCACCAGCGCCTGACGAACCGCTTCACGCACATAACCGAGCGCCCGCATCTCGCCGCCGATCGGGTCAAAGAAATAGTCATAACCAAAACGACCACCACCACCCGCACTGCCGCGTTCGCGACGGCCATTGCGTTCAACCAGGACGCTGCAGTTGAGGCGCACCAGCGGGCGAATATCCGCACTCAGGGTGCCATCGGTCGCCGCCACCAGCACCTCTTCGTAGACACCGGACAGGGAGGCGATGACCTGAGTGACCGCCGGATCCAGAGTCCGGGCGAAACGGTCCATCTGTTCCAGCAAAGCGATCTTCTGCTGCTTATCCAGAGTCCCCAAGGGATCGATCGGTGCATACAGAGCGGGAGCATGGCCCGGTTGCCAGATGCGGATCTCGCCATCACCCCCACTTTGCGCTATGCCACGGGCGGCGATCACCGCCTGGCTCAGCGCATGGATACTGATCTCGTCCGAGTAGGCAAAACCGGTCTTCTCGCCGCTCACGGCGCGCACACCAACTCCCTGATCGATGTTGTAACTGCCATCCTTGACGATGCCATCTTCCAGCACCCAGGACTCGTGATAGCTGCTCTGGAAATAGAGATCACCAAAGTCCACGCGATGACTCATGATCTGCCGCAGCATGCGCGCCAGTATCGCTTCATCCAGTTCATGGGGTAACAGCAGGCGTTCGGAAACTTGGTTCAACAACATCACTCGGGTTCTCTCCATCCGCTGCGTAACCTGGCATGGTTCAGCACCGGCATATCATGGCGGATCTGCTTCAAAAATTGTGGGTTCAACTCAGCCTGGATCAGGCCAACATTCTCTTGCGCTTCGGCTAACACCTGGCCCCAAGGGTCGATGATGACCGAATGGCCCCAGGTACGGCGCCCGGCACCATGCTGGCCGCACTGGTTGGCGGCAACCACATAACATTGATTCTCGATGGCTCGCGCCCGCAGCAGCGGCAGCCAGTGTGCCTCCCCCGTGACGTGGGTGAAGGCGGCAGGAACCAGCAAGACAGAGGCTCCGGCGGCGCGCAGTTGGCGATACAATTCGGGAAAGCGCACATCGTAGCAGATGGAGAGCCCGAGGCCACCAAAAGGTGTGTCGATGACACACCATTGTTCACCAGGAACGAAACTCGCCGACTCGCGGTAGTGGCCATGGCCATCCGCCACGTCGACATCGAACAGGTGCAGCTTATGATAATGGCCCTGCAAGCTGCCATCCGGCCCATAGACCAGTGAGCTGGTGTGCAGCCGTGTCTCACCCGTAACCCGGGTCGGCAAGGATCCAGCCACCAGCCAGATCTCGTTCTCGCGCGCCCAGGCGGCCAACTGCCGCTGGATCGGCCCATCCCCGAGGGTTTCGGCAACCGCCTGATAATCAGCAGTAGCCCCCAGGCAGGCAAAATTCTCCGGCAATACCACCAGACAGGGCCGTTCATCCGGTAACGTCGCCAACTGTTCCACGATCTGCTGACGATTCAGCTCCCACTGCACGCCACTATTGAGCTGTATCGCCACCAGGTTCATCGTTGCAGCACCTTCTTGTAATCGTCACCTATGGTCTTGAGCTGACCAGTTTCACGACCGATCTCGACCACCTGCGGCTGGTCAATGGGGCCAGAGATATGGAACTGGATGCTGGTAAAGACATCAATCACCGGCGAAAGGATCTGGGAGGCCGCCAACACATAGATGCCAGTCACCGGCGTAACGGCAAAGGCGGTGGCGAGCGAGACACCGTTGGCAAAGTGCGGCGTAAAATTCAGGCGGTAATCCAGTCGCTGATTGGGCAGATCGATGTCGCCCCCTCCATGAATATCCCCGGCATCCCCGAGCAGCTCAAAGTCCTCGTTATGCAAAATACCCTGGCTGATGGTGCCACTGGCGCGGATCGACTTGAAGAAGAAGCCCTGTTCAAACACATCACTGAAATCAAGACTCAAACGCCGAACAACTGTATTGAGCGACAACAAGGAGAGCAATTTGGTGCCGGCGGAATCGAGCTTGCGCAATACCCCTTCGCCCATTTCGACGTTCAGTTTGCCAGCCATGCTGGGTTTATGAGGTAGATAGAGAGGGCCCAACCAACTCAGGCTCAACTCCCCGGAGGCCCGGGTTCCGGCGATGCCAGCTGCATAGTTCAGATCGCGCAACCAGCCCTCCACGCTGGCCAGTTGCAGCTTCATTTGCAACTCGCTATGCCCTTCACCACCGGCAACACTCCAGCGCCCCTGCCCCGACAGTCGATTGTCGCCACTTTGCAGCGAAAACTCGGGGATGCGCAGCAGCTGAGGAGTCACTCGGCCCACCACCTTGACCTCGCCGAGCAGGGCATCATCGATCTGACAGCGCCCACAGTGAAAATCAAACGAGGGGATGGCCGCCAGTTGGCGCCTCTGCTCCGCCACTGGCAGCACAGTCTGGGCGGCCGGACTGGCAGTTTGGGGCGAAGCATCTTTGCTACCAGGCTCCTCAGTGCGCCAGTGCAGGCGAGACAACTCGATGGCCAACGGCTGTTTGGGGCGCCATGACATCTCCCCGGACACTTGGCTCGCCAGCAGATCCAGCTTGCCGGATTGTCCGCTCTGGTTCAGTTGGAGGGAGCTCTGATCCCAGGGTTGTTTGGCCCACACCAGCTGCTTGGCCTGCAGTTGCATGGCGATCTCGGAGGGGAGCCAACTGCCGGCGCTGTCGAGTGTGGCATCATCCATCCCCAGCGAGGCACTCTGCCACCAGGCAGTCCAGTCATCGAGATCCAGAGTATCGAACTTTAAAGCCACATTCAGGGCCGAGGAAAGGGGATCCAGTACAGGCTCCGCTTGATTATCGATCCAGAGGCGACGGAAACGGGTCGAACCGCTCTCCAGCATCCCGGCTGCGTGTAGGCCGTTCTGCCAATCCAGGTAGAGCTGGCTTCCACGCTGGTTGCCTTGCGCGCGGATCTGCAAAGGTTGTTTGATTTTTGCCGCCTTGCGATAGGGCTCAGGCCAGTTCAGTCCAACGCCCTGCAGATTACTCTGCCACTGGGCCTTGTAGTCGTAGCGCCCTTTCGGGTGCAACTGCAGCTCCAACGACCCCTGCCAGTTTCCTTGACCGCTCAGCGTCTGCCGCCAGAGCATCGGCCAGCGAGCGGCCCGAGCCTGGCTCCAGACCCCCTTCAGACCTATCTTGACCCTGTAGTCCTCCTGCTGCAGTTGCCCCTGATAGTCAACGCTCAGAGGCTGATTCCACAATTCGGCGGTCAGACCGTCTAACCGGGTCTCCTGCTCGGTGAAGAACAGCTCACCGTTCACCTTCTCCAGTGGCAGGCCGAGAGAGGCAACCCGCAGGCGATTATCGGCAAACTGCACATGCCCCAGCACCTGCACCGGATCGCCATCGACCGGAATCACCAGTTGCAGGTCACCGGTCAGCGGCTTGCTCAGTTGCAGATCACGCAGCGCCGCACCAACCGAATCCTTCACGCCGGAGTCTTGCAGATAGGCACTGACCGCCTCGGCCTCACCCGCCACATCGGCATTGATGAAGAGGCGACTATCCGGTGCCAGAGTTGGGAACCAGGCGTGGATATGGTCGCTGTGGGCCTTGCCCAACTGAGCTGATGAACTGACCATATCCAGGGTGTCATTCTGGAACAGAAGATCCAGCGACAGCTGTTTGAGTGGCTGCCACGCCGGATCGAACTGGAAGGTCGCCTCACGCAATGGCACCCAGGCCTGAAAGATGCCGCCACCTTGGTGATAGGGGAACTCGGCCAGGGGGCCATCCCACAAGACGGTTGCGTCGTGGGCTTGCCCACCCTGCAGAGCCCCCTGCAGATAGTCGGTCAGCCCCTGCCCCATCGCTAGACGGGGATAATAGCGCCAGGCTTGACCTGCATCGTGCAGATCGACGTGGGTCAAGAGTGCCAGATAGGGAGATCCGCTGGTCGGCAGATCCAGGCGGAAGTCGGTGGCCGCCTGCAGTGCCGGTGTGTTCAGCTGGATTTGCTCACCCGCCAGTTGCCATCCATTTCCCAGCTGCTGCCAATGCAGCTCGGCCGTCAGCCCATCGATGGGAATATCCTTGGGGAAGTAGGGGCCAACCCGCACGGTTTGAGCTCCCAACTGTACATGAGCCCGGCCACCATCGGCGTCGAGGACGAAGTCGCCATTCAGCTGGCGCAGGCCCGGGACCATTTGCCAGCGGTGCCAAGTCAGATCGTGCAACCGCCCAGACAGCAACCAGCGACCATCCGACTCCTGCCGCTCGAAGGCCAGATCCTGCAGTTCGCCGGATGGCAGCATCTGGTGCAGGGCCTCGGCACTGACGCTCTGCTCTCCGGCCAGCAGCGCCAGTACCGGCGTGATGCCGGGCAGGCTAATGGGGTCGATGCGACCACTGAGCCGATTATCCTGAGAGTCCAGTTGAATATGCCAGGGACGCCAGACAGGCTCATCACCTCGCACCTCGAGATCATAACTAGCCAGTTGCCAGCCGCTGCCGAGTCGCTGCCACTGCAGCAGACCGCCACGTAGCCCGACCGAGTGGATCTGATTATCCTGCTGCCAACTCAATTGGTTGTCAGCCAGCTTCAGCAACCCCTGCTGCCACTGTTCGGCCGCACGCACCAGCCAGAGCTCGAAGCCCAGCTCGCCGTGCAGACTCTTATCGAGGGTCGGAATAGCGGAAATTGTCGCCGCAGTTTCGGCTGTGCGCTGGCTGGTAGAGCCCAGATAGAGTTGGCCATTGAGCCGATTGGGCTGATCGGCTGGCCCGTGTAGATCGGCGATCAGCCGGATCTGGTTAGCGATGCCGTTGTGATGAAACGCCACCTCACCATCACCCCGATGGCGCAATCCCCGGTTTTCCCAGCGCAGACGGGCAATATCCAGCGAGCCCAGATCACCCAAGGAGGAGCGCACCACCAGATGGCCCCCTTTCAGCTCAAACTGCTGGAGGCCGCCAAGCAGCAATCGGCTCAGCGGCTGCCAATCCCGCGCCCCCCCCTGACCGTCAGATTCGGTGTGCAGCAGCCGTTTGGGCACCACCAACTCGACTCCCTGAAACTGCAGGTTGCCGATCACCCACTGCCGTTGACGCAGACTCTGCCACAGATCCAGCTGCAGAGTGGCATCCTGCACCCGCAACTGCCACGGCTCGCTACGCTTCTGCTGCAGCGTCAACCCGTGCAGGGTGACGGCGGGTCCGTAGTCACTCCAGCGAGCCCCCAGTCCGTTCAGATCGCTTTGGATCGCCGGATCATCGACCAACCAGTCGAGCAACTGCTGCCGTTGCTCCTGCAGCCAGGGCACCCCGAAGCGCGCCAGGCTGACCAGCAGCGCTAGCAACACCAGAAGCAGCGCACTCAGACGCCAGGTATGCCACAGGGTTCGGCGAATCACCTACATCATCACCACATCAAATTGTTCCTGACTATAGAGCGGTTCAGCATGGACTTTCACCTGTTTGCCAATGAACACCTCGAGTTCCGCCAGGCTATGCGACTCCTCGACGTGCAGCGCCTCGGCCACCTGCAACGATGCATAGACCACGAACTGGTCGGCATCATAGGCGCGGTTGACCCGCAGGATCTCGCGCAGTATCTCGTAGCAGACTGACTCCACCGTCTTGACCCGCCCCCGCCCCTTGCACTCCGGGCACTCGGAGCAGAGCACATGCTCGAGACTCTCCCGCGTGCGTTTGCGGGTCATCTCCACCAGCCCCAGATGGGAGAAACCATTGACCCCGGTCTTGGCTCTGTCCCGGGAGAGCGCCTGCTCCAGGCTCTGCAGCACCCGCCGGCGATGATCTTCGGACTGCATGTCGATGAAGTCGATGATGATGATGCCACCGAGATTACGCAACCGCAGTTGGCGAGCGATGGCCGCTGTCGCCTCGACATTGGTGTTGAAGATGGTCTCTTCGAGATTGCGATGACCGACGAAGGCGCCGGTGTTGATATCGATGGTGGTCATCGCCTCGGTCTGATCGATGATGAGATAACCACCGGACTTGAGCTCGACCTTGCGTTCCAGGGCGCGCTGGATCTCATTCTCGACGTCATAGAGATCGAAGATCGGCGAATCGCCGGAGTAGTAATCCAGCTTGTTGACCATCTCGGGGACAAACTCTTCGGTGAAGAGCTTGAGTTGTTCGAAGGTCTGCCGCGAGTCGACCCGGATCTTGTCGAGATCGGTGCCGACAAAGTCCCGCAGGATACGAAATGCCAGGCTCAGATCCTCATACAGCATGCTGCAGGGCTTGTACTTCTGCCGGCGCTCCAGCACCTTGCTCCACAACCGCTTGAGAAACTGGGTATCCTGCTCCAGCTCGCGCTCGCCAACCCCTTCGGCCGCGGTACGCACGATGAAGCCACCCAGGTGATCGACCTGGCGGGAGACGATATTCTTCAGCCGCTCCCGCTCGCCTTCGCTCTCGATACGCTGCGAGACACCGACGTGAGAGCTGCCTGGCATGAAGACCAGATAACGGGATGGGAGGGTAATGTCGGTGGTCAGACGGGCACCCTTGGTGCTAATAGGGTCTTTAACCACCTGCACCATGATGTCCTGGCCCTGACGCACCAGCTCGGCAATGTTGCCGACCTGGAAGTGTTCTTTTTCGCGCACATCGACACATTCGGTGTGCGGCACAATGTCGGAGGCGTGCAGGAAGGCCGCCTTCTCCATGCCGATATCGACAAATGCCGCCTGCATCCCCGGCAACACCCGGCTGATCTTGCCCTTATAGATGTTGCCGACCAGGCCACGTTTGGCCAGCCGCTCGATATGAACCTCTTGCAGTATGCCCTGCTCGACCAGAGCAACCCGGGTCTCAGAAGGGGTGACGTTTACCAGAAGTTCGGTTGACACTGAGCTCTCCTCGCCTGCTTATAGGTATTGTTGTAACAGCAGATCCGTTTCCAGCAGTGGCAAACCCACCACGGCGGTGTAGCTACCAACGATTCGACTGACAAATTTGCCCGCGATCCCCTGGATCCCGTAGGAGCCAGCCTTATCGGCGGGTTCTCCAGTGTGCCAGTATTCGACAATCTCGTCGGCGCTGAGTGCACGGAACGTGACCTCGGTGGTCACTCGAGTCACACAAATCCCCGACTCTGCCGCAACAGCCACCGCCGTCATCACCTGATGAGTGCGCCCGGAGAGGGCCGCCAGCATCCGCTCGGCATCAGCCTGATCCCGAGGCTTCTCCAGCACATGACCATCCAGCACCACTATGGTGTCAGCCCCCAGCACCGGCAGGGTTCCCCCGCAGGCGTGCCAACCGGCCCGCGCCTTATCGGCAGCTAACCGTTCCACATAGGCCTCAGCGCTTTCACCTGAGACCTGCTGTTCCGGTACATTGATTGACAAGACGGCGAACGGATAGTTCAACTGGGTCAATAGTTCACGCCGCC
>JAGOXX010000128.1 GCA_018059485.1 Aeromonadaceae bacterium
CGCTATGACCACTTCATTCAACAGGTTGTCGCACAAGGTGAGCTCTGGATCCTCAAGGATGAACAGGGCTGCATGCTGTTGACTGCCGACGGAGACGACTGCATTCCGGTCTGGTCACACCCGGATTACGCCAAGGCCTGGGCGGCCGAGGAGTGGGCTAACTGCGAACCCTATGCCGTCACGCTGAAAACCTGGCTGGATCGCTGGGTCAAAGGGATGGAAGAGGATGGTCTCGCCGTTGCGGTCTTTCCACTGCCCGAGGCCATCGGCGTCATCGAGGATCCCGCCGATGTCGCTGACAATCTGCTCCGCCAGATGAGCAAGCAAAACCGCAAGAAGAAGTAACACAGCACCAAGCGGCAAAAACAACGGAGCCATAGAGCTCCGTTGTTTGTTTATAAGAGGCTGTGGTGGCTCGGCGTGCACATCTGTTGCCGATGCCACCACGGACTCACTACAGCTGATAGTTCACAGTGACATAGATGGAGCGGCCATCGGCCGGGTAACCCTGGGTGGTTTCGTAGTACTTATCCAGCACATTGGCCAGACGCCCATCCACCTTGAATTGCTGGGTGATGTGATACCCGACGCCCAAATCCCAGAGGCTATAGCCACCCAACTCTACTGTGTTTTCCGCATCATCATAGCGCTCACCCTGGTAGATCCAGCTTAACGACCCTTCCCACTGCTGCCACTGGGCCTGAGTCACCCACTTGGCATTCTGCTTGGCAATGCGCTGCAGTTGTTTGTTCCGCACCCGATCCTGAGGGTCCTTGAAGTCGGCAGAGACTCTATGGGTCAGCATGGCGGTATCAAACTGGGCCTCCAGCTCCACCCCCTCGATACGCGCCTGGCCGACGTTTTCCGGGCTCCAGAGGCCACCGGCACCGGGAGCCCACTGAATCATCTGATCGATATCGTTGCGATATCCAGTCACACGCCAGATCACCAACTGGGTCACGCCATCCAGGGCCAGCTCACGGGATTTTGACTCTTCCGGCTGCAGATCCGGATTGCCCGGTGTATAGGGATCCGGGAAGTAGAGGTCATTGAACGATGGCGCCCGGAACCCGGTGCCATATCGGCTGCTGAGGCGATAATCGGTGAGGAAAGTCCAACCGCCGCCGATCTGCCAGGTGTTGTGACGGCCATACTGCTGGTTATCGTCGGTACGGCCACTGAGCTCGGCCTGCCATGGCCCCTGTTGGAATTGAGTCAAGGCATACAGACCCGTGTTATCGCGGCCATGCGTCTCATCGCTGTAGGGAACACCGCTGGAAATCGAACTGGGTGTCAACTCTTCGCGCCGCCAGTCCACCCCGGCACCCAGCCGCCAGGCATCGTTCAGCGCAAAATCATGAAGCCAACTCACATTGTACTGGCGGATATAGGTGCGATCCTGGGCTTCATCCCGACTACTGCTATCGACATAGTTGTAGAGATCCTCGCGACCATAGTTGGCCAACAACTCACTCTGATAGCGCCCCGGATGATAGCGACCTCCCAGGGTATAACTCTGGTTCTCGGACCAAGTCTCCTTGCGCTGATGCTGGGAGCCCCAGCTGCCGGTATAGGAGTTGTCATACTGAGCCTGATTGCGGAACCAGCGCGCCGAGCTGTATAGATCCAGGTCCGGACGCAGCGCATGCTGATAATCGAGCATGGCGTTGTAACCCGTGTATCCATGCTCATCGCCATCATTGATACCCGGCACCGGGTGGGCGTTATAGCCATCTTCCTGCTCCAACCCAGCAGCACCCTTGATCTGCCCTGCGGCCCCGACCGTGGTCGCGCTGCTCCAATCCAGTTGCCGCTCGTTGTGCGAACCCGCACCGGCACTCAGCTTGTGTGCCCGAGACCCCACCTCGGGGCGGGTGATGATGTTGACCACGCCGCCAATCGCATCGGCACCATAGATGGAGGCACGAGCTCCTCGGATGTACTCAATCCGTTCGACCTGATTGAGCGGCAGATCATTGAGATTCACGCCACCCGAGGTGACCGAGTTGACTCGCACACCATCCATCAACACCAGGGTCTGCGCCGAGGTTCCCCCGCGCACCGAGATGGTAGCGTTTTGTCCACGGCCACCATAGCTAATCGTCTCGACACCCGGCAGCGTCCGCATCACCTCGGTGACCGTCTTGGCCTGCATGCGGTCGATCTCGTCACGAGTCACTATGTTGACGGGAGCCAGGATCGAGGCTTCCGGTTGCGAGAAGCGGGTCGCGGTGACGACCATGGGTTGCTCGGTGGAGAGTTTGTCGGTTTGTGGCGCGGCAATAGCAGCCACGGGCAGCAATCCAGCTACCCAGAAGGTTTTGTTCATAGAATTCCCTAATACGCGTAGTGTCTATGAGAGATGTGGTGCCGACAGAATCGGCTAGTCTCAGGCAGGTCTTCGGGCTCGGAGGCGAAACAAGTTCTGGATGACGACTTCCCACCAACTGGCAGTGTCTTGGTCCCTGATGGACCGTGTCACCCTCACTCCTCCATACCGCTGCGCGTCAGCTCCGGTTTCTCACCGGATTCCCTTTTAAGCATGTCACACCAGAGTGCCGGGGATTATAAGGACAGAAGTCAGCCATGTACACAGAACTAACTCCCGGTCCAGACTCACATTTTTGTCGGATAGTTGATGCTCTTGTAGGGCACCTCGACCACCGCCAACTTGGCCTTGATGTAGACGGTCAGCACGAAAAAGAAGTTGGCCAGCAGGTTGGCAAAGCGTGGCAGCTCCGGCGGCACCGCAATCCCAGCTTCATCCAGCCGCACCAGCATGCGCACCACCTTCTTGGCATTGCAACGGCACAGATGCAGCGTCGGCACCGGCAATGGCCCCTGGGGCAGCACGAAGCCGTTCACCCGATCACCACTGGCCGTCCCGTAATGGTCATAGCGCGATTTGAGCCAGTCGATGTTCTCCTCGAAGATGCCATTCTTGCCGCGGACCGAGCCATTGAGGTGGTAGATGAGCGGCTGCAGCGCCTGTAAGTCAGCCTGAACATCGGAAAACAGCTCCGGCAGCTGAGCGAGCACAGCTCCGATCTGGCAACAGAGCTCATCGGTGAGGATCTCGTAATCACAGGTTGGCTTGTGTTCAAAGATGAAGGGATAGCAGAGCTCGCGCAGATCGCGACTCTTGGAAAGTGCCATGGTAAACAGATCCAGTGATGGGCAATATCCGCAGTGTGCCAGCGCCATGCGGCGCTGGCAAATCACCACTCAGCTCGCCGGTTAGCCGTTATAGGCGGCCAGTGCCTGCTGCATCCGCTGGTTGAAGGAGCTGAACTGCTCGTTAGCCTGAGTCAACTCATCCCCTTGCAATCCCTGCTGCTGACCAATGACCCAACCGTTGAGCTCCTCCTGTTTATTCTGATCAAACAGGCTATTCGCCTGGGCGATCATCTCCTGCAGACGCGCCAGATAATCGGCAAAGGGGGCAAAAAACTGGCTGAGATCGGTCGTGGATGATGCCTGTTCCCCTTGAGCCGTTGAGCCCGAAGGAGACGCATCACCGGTAGCCGCTGTAGCCTTCGCCGCTTCGGATCTTTGCTGGAGAGCTGCTGCCTGGCTCTGCTTCAGAGAAAGCGACATGCCGACCAGCTCGTTATCATCCAGAGACAACTCCTTGGCCTGTTTGAGCGCACCATCCAGATCGCCGCCGAAGAAGGTATCGGAGAGCGAGCCCACCTGATCGATCAGGGAGCCAATCGATTTGAGCTCATCGGCATCCAGATCACCTTCCACCGAGAAGCTGAACCCCTGGGTGCGGGAGTAGTAGATGCTGCTGGAAGAAGAGCCGCTCGCGCCACTGCTCTTGCCACTGTGCAGCGCCCCGGTCTCGGAGCGCTGTGCCGAGGCATTCTCGCCATGGCTCTTGTTCCCATAAGCCTCAACCGCCTTGCGACCGGAGGCGGAGTAGCGGTTCTGCTGTTGCAGACGCCAGTTTTCCTGATCGTCGAAGCGGATGCTGACCTTGTCGCCATCCTTGGTGGTGATCTCAAGGCTGGCCTGACTGCTCGACGAGAAACCGAGCCCCTGAGTCTGACTGCTGCCACTGACGGCCTCAGTTGCCTCCTCGTCACTCATCTCATCGCTCGGCACGCCGAACAGTTCATCTTCAAATTTCTGTAGCTCATCCTGGATCAGGGTGTAGCTCTTCTCGATTCCCTTATCCAGATCCTCGCTGAGCATGCTCATGCCCTTGAGCTCATCGCGGGCACTGCCGAATCCCTTGTCGATCCCCTTGCGGGCCTGCCCCAGCAGATCCTGCAGCTCTTTTTCATCCTTGCCCTG
>JAGOXX010000129.1 GCA_018059485.1 Aeromonadaceae bacterium
GCGTGAAGACAGTTCCGCAGCAAGCTACAGTTTTTTCCTGCCGGGCCTTGTGCCCGGCTTTTTTTTCGACGCCCTCCTCTGGTATCCTTGCTCGCCTTATCTCTGGTTCCGATAACCCCTCATGATGTCGACAGTCTCCCGCTATGGTGATGGCTTGGCATCCTGTTCAATAAAGGTTTTGATATGGCGCATCTTGGCACCCTGTATATCGTCTCTTCGCCCAGCGGTGCAGGGAAATCCAGCCTGCTCTCGGCTCTCCTGGCCCGCTTCAACGATGACCAGCGCATGCAGCTGTCAATCTCCCACACCACCCGCGGCATGCGCCCCGGAGAGGCCGATGGCGTCCATTATCACTTCGTCGACAAGAGCGAATTCCAGGCACAGATCGATCGCGGTGCGTTTTTTGAGTGGGCCGAAGTGTTTGGCAACTACTATGGCACCTCGCGCGAGACCATAGAGCGTTGTCTCGATCAGGGGATCGACGTCTTCCTGGATATCGACTGGCAGGGGGCTCGCCAGATCCGCGACCAGCTTCCCGAGGCCCGCTCGATCTTCATTCTGCCACCCAGCCTGCCGATCCTCGAACAGCGTCTGCACGGTCGTGGCCAGGATAGCGACGAGGTGATCCGCCACCGCATGGCTCAAGCCGTGGCCGAGATGAGCCACTATGATGAGTATGATTATCTGATCGTCAACGATGACTTCGAGACCTCGTTGCAGCAGTTGGCCAGTATCATCTGCGCCGAACGCACCCGGTTGGCAGCCCAGCGCCTGCGGCATGCCGACTTGCTGGATCGCCTACTGGCGAGATAAGCTAAAAACAAGTACACTTTCGCGTCATTTTTTATCTCTGGAGCTCCCATGGCACGCGTTACCGTTGAAGATGCAGTAAAACAGGTTGGCAACCGCTTTGATCTGGTATTGATCGCCGCCCGCCGCGCGCGTCAGATCGCCGTTCAAGGCCGTGATCCCCTGGTGGATGAAGAAAATGACAAGCCGACCGTGATCGCGCTGCGTGAGATCGAAGAGGGACTGATCTCCAATGAATTCATGGATGCCCAGGATCGTCAGGATCTGCAGGAACAAGAAGCTGCCGAGATGGCTGCCGTTTCTGCCATGACCGAAGGCCGTGGTCTGAGCCTCTAATCCTGTTCGGGAACGGTACCTTTTCGGTACCGTTCTCCCTCTCCCGATTTACAATCACGGAAATTGGCAGCACACTCAGGATCACATCCCGATCGGGAGCATCTGCTGTATCTCGCAGTCGTTGAAGTGAGCCGGAGTCAGGCCTTGTATCTGTTTCAAAGTCTTAAAGATCTGATTAGCACCTATCTGCCCGCCGACCAGGTGGCGCTGGTGCAACACGCCTATCTGACCGCCCGGGACGCCCATGAGGGACAAAGCCGTTCCAGTGGTGAGCCCTATATTACCCATCCCCTAGCGGTGGCTCGCATTCTCGCCGATATGCGTCTCGACCATGAGACTCTGATGGCTGCTCTGCTACACGACGTGATCGAAGATACTCCAGTTACAAAGGAACAGCTGGCCGAGCTCTATGGCAGTGCGGTGGCTGAACTGGTCTCTGGCGTCTCCAAGCTCGACAAGCTCAAGTTCCGCGATCGCAAAGAGGCGCAAGCCGAAAACTTCCGCAAGATGGTGATGGCTATGGTGCAGGATATTCGCGTCATCCTGATCAAGCTGGCCGACCGCACCCACAACATGCGCACTCTCGGATCGTTGCGCCCCGACAAGCGACGCCGCATCGCTCGTGAAACCCTGGAAATCTTCGCGCCGATCGCCAACCGCCTCGGTATTCATAGCATCAAGACCGAACTCGAGGAGTTGGGCTTCGAGGCCCTCTACCCGATGCGATCCCGGGTGCTGCGCGAATCGGTCAAACGGGCTCGCGGCAACCGCAAAGAGATCATCGATTCGATCAAGAGCGAAATCATCGGGCGACTGTATGAGGTACGGATCCCCTGCGAGATCAAGGGGCGCGAGAAGCACCTCTACTCCATCTACAACAAGATGGTGAAGAAAGAGGTGCAGTTCCACGAGGTGATGGATATCTACGCCTTCCGGGTCATAGTCCGGGATATAGATACCTGTTACCGGGTATTGGGCCAGATGCACAGCCTCTACAAACCCCGGCCGGGTCGCTTCAAAGACTACATCGCCATCCCGAAGACCAACGGCTACCAATCATTGCACACCTCGCTGGTCGGCCCCCACGGCGTACCGGTCGAGGTGCAGATCCGTACCGAATATATGGACCAGATGGCCGACAAGGGGGTCGCCGCCCACTGGGCCTACAAACAGGATGGCGATACCTCGGGCACCACGGCACAGCTGCGAGCCCAGCGCTGGATGAAGAGTCTGCTGGAGCTGCAACAGAGCGCTGGCAGTTCGTTTGAGTTCATCGAGAGCGTCAAGACCGACCTGTTCCCCGACGAAATTTATGTCTTTACCCCCGAAGGGCGTATCCTGGAGCTGCCCGCTGGCGCCACGCCGGTGGATTTTGCCTATGCGGTGCATACCGATATCGGCCATTCCTGCGTCGGAGCCCGCGTCGATCGACAACCCTATCCGCTCAGCCGCGCCCTCAACTCGGGGCAGACCGTCGAAATCATCACGGCCCCCAGCGCGCGCCCAAACGCGGCCTGGCTGAACTTTGTCGTCACCTCGCGGGCGCGCACCAAGATCCGTCAATTCTTGAAGAACCTGCGCAGCGAAGAGTCCATAGTGCTCGGCCGCCGCCTGCTCGGCCATGCGCTGGGTGGCAAGCGTATCGAGGAACTATCACCGGAGAACATCAAGCGGGTACTCCTCGACACCAAGCACGAAACCATGGATGGCCTGCTGGCCGACATCGGCCTCGGCAATGCAATGAGCGTGGTCATCGCCCGTCGTCTGCTGGGCAATGTCGAAGAGCTGAACCTGGAACACACGCTGCCACAACATACCCGCAAGCTGCCGATCAAGGGGGCCGACGGCATGCTGGTCACCTTTGCCAACTGTTGCCGTCCGATCCCGGGCGATCCGATCGTCGCCCACATCAGCCCGGGCAAGGGGCTGGTGATCCACCTGGAGAGCTGCCGAAACATCCGTGGTTACAGCAAGGAGCCGGACAAGTACCTTCCCGTGCAGTGGGATCCGGAAGTCACCGGTGAACATGAGTTCCGCACCGGCATCCAGATCGAAGTCATCAACCATCAGGGGGTTCTCGCCCAGTTGGCCAACACGATCGCGGCGACCGGCGCCAATATTCAGGGTATCAGCACCGAAGAGAAGGATGCCCGCGTCTATCAGGTCAACTTGCTAATCACCACCCGGAGTCGGATCCATCTGGCCGATGTGATGCGCAAGATCCGCGTGATGCCGGATGTGCTGCGCGTCAGCCGCAGCCGCCAATAATCCCGCAACGAGGACGCCATGAACCCAGAGCGCTTCGCGCGCATCCGCCAGATGCTGGCCATGCGCCAGCCGGATCTCACCGTCTGCCTGGAAGAGGTGCACAAGCCACACAACCTGGCCGCCATGATCCGCACTTGCGATGCAGTCGGCATCCATGAGGTTCATGCGGTGTGGCCCCAAAACATGCGCGCACGCAATAATGCCGCCAAAGGCAGCCAATACTGGGTCAAGGTTAACCGCCACGAGACCATAGAGGACGCCGTCGGCACCCTGCGCCAGCAGGGGATGCAGATCCTGGCCACCCACCTCTCGGAGCGGGCCGTCGACTTTCGCGACATCGACTACACCCGACCGACCGCCATCCTGTTTGGCGCCGAAAAGCACGGCATCAGTCCCCAGGCGCTGGCTCTGGCCGATCGCGAGATCATCATCCCCATGGTCGGCATGGTGCAATCGCTGAATGTCTCTGTGGCCAGTGCCCTGATCCTGTACGAGGCCCAGCGGCAGCGCCAACTGGCCGGTCGCTACACAAACCAGGCATGCTCGTTACCGCGTGTCGATCAGGAGCGCTTGCTGTTCGAGCGGGGCTACCCTGTGCTGGCCCGCGTCTGCCGCATGAAGCACCTGCCCTACCCGGCCATCGACGAGGCAGGTGAGTTGCATGCAGACGAGAGCTGGTGGCAGCAAATGCAGTTGAGCAAACGAGCCTGGCTGGCTATGGAGCAAGAGGCCGCCTTGGCGACCGATCAAGGCGACGAGTGAGCCAAGAAAGCGGGATGAAAAGGCGCTGAATTGACGGGGATCCGGATCCAGCCGCTTTTTTCTTTTATACTCGAAAGCCTCTATATGTCCCTATTGAGACACTTTGCATGCGACTCCG
>JAGOXX010000130.1 GCA_018059485.1 Aeromonadaceae bacterium
CCCATGGACTCGATCTGCTCGGCAACTTCCAGACGGGTGTCGAAAGCCCGGACGATGGCGCCCAGCGAGCCAGCAGCACCGATGGCAGCCAGACCAGCAACACCGGCACCGATGACCAGCACCTTGGCGGGAGGAACCTTGCCGGCAGCGGTGATCTGGCCGGTGAAGAAACGACCAAAAGCATGGGCCGCTTCAACGACCGCACGATAACCACCGATGTTAGCCATCGATGAAAGAGCATCCAGAGCCTGGGCGCGAGAAATACGCGGCACCATATCCATGGCGAGGACATTAATTTTCTTGGCAGAAAGCTGAGCGACCAGCTCCGGATTCTGAGCAGGCCAAATGAAACTGACCAAGGTGGTACCTGCTTGCAGGCGGGCAATTTCAGCCTCGCTTGGAGCATTTACTTTGTAGATGAGCGGCGATTGCCACAGGGTGTCGGTATCGACCACCACAGCACCTGCGGCTACAAAAGCGGCATCATCAAAGCTGGCCAGAGCACCGGCACCAGACTCAACGGCCACGTCGAAGCCGAGCTTTTTCAGCTGCTCAACGGTGGACGGGGTGGCAGCCACCCGGGTTTCACCGGCGAGACTCTCTCTCGGTATACCAATCTGCATGTCTATTCCCTGATGTTGAATATAAGGTCGCGATTACCTGTAACGTCGATTTGACGGCGTCACAATCATACGCGGGGATGCAACCCATCACCCACGACTAAACGTAAAGGCAGAACGAGGCATAATTAGTAACAAATTTTTCCCTATTTTGACACCAGACCAGTACACCAGTCCGACTTGTCAACGTCGGATAACCGAACGCATTGTCGGTCGCCGAGGGGCGCGCCACGCGATCCTACCTCCCCCAATTAATCCACCGACTAAAATGGGTTTCACACTCTAGCTGGTATGCCGGGGAAAAAAAACGCTTAGGTGGACCGGAGTTAGAATAAATTCGCCGAATTCGTGCCGAACGATTATATGAATGGCAAAAATGAGAGAAAAGCCTGTACCTTGGAGTCACCACTCAATCATCGGGAGTCTCTATGTCGCGATATTTTACCCT
This sequence comes from Aeromonadaceae bacterium, assembly GCA_018059485.1. Classification (GTDB taxonomy): domain Bacteria; phylum Pseudomonadota; class Gammaproteobacteria; order Enterobacterales; family Aeromonadaceae; genus Pseudaeromonas. The sequence continues at coordinate 1,069 of JAGOXX010000130.1, forward strand.
GTTACTGGCCCTGCTTGGTGGTTGCACCGGCGTCCCGGACGGACTGACTCCGGTCGACAACTTTGATGCCAACCGCTACCTGGGAACCTGGTATGAGATAGCCCGTCTCGATCATCGCTTTGAGCGGGGGCTCGAGCAAGTATCGGCTCACTACAGCCTGAACCCCGATGGTAGCATCAAGGTTATCAACCGGGGTTACGATCCCGAACAACGGCAGTGGCAACAGGCCGAAGGCACCGCCAAGTTTGTCGGTGAACCCACCATCGGCCAGTTAAAGGTCAGCTTCTTTGGCCCCTTCTACGGTGGCTATAACGTACTGCAACTCGCCCCCGACTATCGCTATGCCCTGATCAGCGGCCCGGACCGAGACTATCTGTGGATCCTCGCCCGCAGCGCCTCACTCCCGGAGCAGGATCTCAAGTTCCTGGTCGCGGAGGCAAAACGCATGGGATTTGCCACTGAGCAGTTGATCTATGTCCACCACTTGCCCTAAGCGTTGACACCATGACCATGCCATCAAAACGAAGGCCACCGTTCGGTGGCCTTCTGGCGTTCGACTGAATATCCGCTAACGATTAACGATACATGGCCTCGATCTCGGCTCCAAAGGCCTGCTCGATGACCTTGCGGCGCAGTTTCAGGGTCGGTGTCAGCTCTCCCAGCTCCATCGAGAATGGCCGAGGCAACAGGGTGAACTTCTTCACCTGCTCATATTTGGCCAAGCTGCGTTGCAGTTCATTGATGCGCGATTCGAAGAAGGCGACCACCTTGCCATGACGCAACAGCTCCAGCTTGTTCTGATACTCCAGGCCAATGGAGCGGGCATACTCTTCGAGAGCCTCGAAACTGGGGACTATCAACGCCGAGACGAAGTGGCGGGCATCGGCAATCACAGCGATCTGCTCGATGAAGCGATCTTGCGACAGAGCCCCTTCCACCAGTTGCGGTGCCACATATTTGCCGTTCGAGGTTTTCATCAGATCCTTGAGGCGCTCGGTAAACAGCAAGCGCCCTTGGGCATCCAGATCACCGGCATCACCGGTGCGGAAGAAGCCATCCTCGGTGAATACCTTGGCCGTCTCTTCAGGCTTGTTGTAATAACCGCGCATCACGGTCGGCCCCTTGACCTGGATCTCCTTGTCTTCACCGAGGCGAACCTCCAGCCCATCCATCGGAGTCCCTATGGTGCCAATCGCCAGATCGTCCAGCTCGGGACAAGAGACGGTCGCATTGGTTTCCGTCAATCCATAGCCACACTTGATGTTCAAGCCAGCCGCGTTGAAGAAGAGGTTGATCTCATCGGCCAGTCGCGCCCCACCCACCGGCAGGAAGCGCACGCGCCCACCAAAACGGCGGCGCAACGTAGAAAACAGCAACCGATCGGCGACCTTGTGTTGCAACGTCAACCAGAGGCCAAACACTTCACCGCTGCGTTTGACTTCCAATGCCTTGAGCCCGACAGCTTTGCACCAGTAGAAAATGGCCCGACGCACCCGGTTGGCACCATCCGCCTTGCCATGGATGATGTTATAGGCCTTCTCGTAGACGCGCGGCACGGCACACATCAGGGTCGGTCGCACCTCATGCAGCACCGACATCACCGCTTGGGGATCGCGGATGTAAACATTCACGGCACCACGGTAGAGAACGTAGAAGGTCCAGTAGCGCTCGTAGACATGACTCAGGGGCAGTAACGCCAGCGAGACATCGTCATGACCGACGCTCACCCGCTGATCATGCATCACCAGCAAGGCAGCCAGGTTGTTGAAATCCACCATGACGCCCTTGGGCTCACCGGTAGTGCCGGAGGTGTAAACCAGAGTCAGCAGATCGTCCATCCGGTAGTCGGAAGCACGACGCGCCAGCTCTTCGGCGCTTTCGGCATGGTTGCCCAACTGCAGCATGGCATCAAAGTGCATCGCCTGCGGACACCCCCGCAGATCGACATGTTCGTCAAAGCAGATAATCTGGCTGATTTCACCATCGTTCAGTAACTGCAACGCCAGATCAAACTGCGGCTGCTCACCGACGAATAGAATGCGGATCCCTGCATCGCGCAGGATATAGCGGGTCTGCTCGAGAGTGTTGGTTGGATAGATGGGAACGACTACCCCGCGGGCGGCCAGGATACCCAGATCAGCCTGAGTCCACTCCGGCATGTTACGCGAGAAAATTCCCACCATTTGCTGGGGCTGGTGACCGAGGCGGATCAGTGCCTGAGCCAGATAATCCATGCTGCGGCCCACGGCCTGCCAGCTGATGTCGCGCCATTGTCCATCCTGCTGGACACGCAACGCGGCTTTGTTCTTCAATCCCTCGATTCGCTTACGAAAAACTCGAACCAAATGGAGCTCATGCATCAGGAATCACCTATCTATTTACAGTTGTACGTCCAACATAGCCCGAATGACAGGCCCTATCGCTTAGGATCCCATACTTTAGCGTACAGGTGTTAGCTTTTTGAAAAAGTGCGCGGGCAGGCGCAGAATAAGGTCTCACTAGAGACAAGACTGGAGTCAACATGCAGAAACTCTCGTTGAATATGAAGATCATGATCGGCAGTTCACTGCTGGTGTTGATTGGGTGCCTGCTGGCTCTGCTCGCCCTCGATGGCCAACCTCGCGACAAGCAACTCCGCTGGTTGCACAATGCGGCCGGCTATCAGCAGGCTGTTTATCGCGCCCAGCAGAGTGGCAAGCCCTTGCTCATATTGCTCGATCGAGCCGATTGCTCCCGCTGCCAACAGCTGGACCAGCAGTTGTGGCAAGATCCGGCTCTGATCCAGGGGTTGAATGAGTGGCAACTGGTCCGGCTGCAACAGGACGCCGATGCGGCCACTGTTCTGCTGGTCAATCGCTACAAGGGGTCCGCGGATCTGCCGTTGGTCATTCTGGAGCGAACCGCCGAAGAGGCTCGCCAACCGCTCTACTTCAATAGAGACCTGACTGAGTTCAGTCTAGCCGATAATCCGAATCGTGCGGCGCAACCGCTGAATGCCTCGCGATTGCTGCAAGCCCTCACCCAGTGGCTACAACAACCGGCTCAATCCCCAATCCAGGCCCCCTGAGTCGGAACCTTGCCATAGATGTGGAACGGAATGGCCAGCAGACGATGTCCATCGTTCCGTTGCACCGCAAAGTGCAGATGTGGCGCCGTGGTATAACCGCTGTTGCCCGATTCGGCGATCATCTCGCCGCCCTGCACCGTCTGACCTATGGCCAC
>JAGOXX010000032.1 GCA_018059485.1 Aeromonadaceae bacterium
GAGTACAGTTTCGATTGGTTCTAAATAGCCACGCCTCATTTACGACATCGACAAGGCAGCACTAACTGGCTTTTCCAAATAGCAGCTCACCCATCACAGCGACTTAGGTAGCACTAAGCGGCCCCTCTGCGCCAGGGATGGCGCGGCGGAGCCCCCATGGATGGGTTCACGGCGTGTCAGCGTGAGCTTCCTTGTCGATGTAGCATAATGAGGAGCTATTTAGTGAGTGATCGGCTATTCATAGCTATGTAGTTCGCTGGGGATGATTCCAAACTGCTTTCTACTATCAGGCGGCAGCAAAATAGCGAACCGTCAATTCCGGTAGGGTGCTGGCCCCCTCGATGCTATCGAGCATCGCGGCTGGCGGCAGATTAGCCAGCGGATCGCGAACAACCGACTCCCCTTCACGCGCCAACTGATACTTGCGCTGGGTCAGAGGAGACATGTTTTCCCAAACCAGAGGGTCAAGCTCGTACTGCTGGTGAATGAGCGGCTCGGGTTCGAGGCAGTCCAGAAGATGGGCGGTCAGCAGACTCCCTGAGGCGACAAACTCTCCCACGCTGACGGCTCGCTGATGACTGGCGGCATCAGCCGCCAGCGGTCTCGCCTTGGGCAGTTCGAATTTACGACGCCAGTCCACAGGGTCGGAGGCAGTCACCAGTTGATCGGCAACCCAGGGTTGATCCTCAACATCTGGCGACAGCATGGCGAGCAGCAGCGAAAACTCGGAACGATGCCCCTGGCTTATCGCCTGGTTTAGCGTCTGTCCGAGCTGCAGCTCATCGACCAAAAAGTGTTCGCGCAGAGTTTGTGAAATCATGGGATAAAGTTTGAAAAATAAGCATCTAATTGTTTATCGGCCAGTTTTGCCTCCGCTTTAACAAAAAGTTTTAAAATCGGGGCTTCACTTCCGAGGATAATCTGGTACTATGCGCCCGCACTTGTGGAGGGGTTCCCGAGCGGCCAAAGGGATCAGACTGTAAATCTGACGGCTCTGCCTTCGAAGGTTCGAATCCTTCTCCCTCCACCATCAAGTGCAAAAAATTTAAGAGGTTCTCCCGTGGAGGGGTTCCCGAGCGGCCAAAGGGATCAGACTGTAAATCTGACGGCTCTGCCTTCGAAGGTTCGAATCCTTCTCCCTCCACCATTCCTCTTAATGCAACACCAGTTTCAGCAACAACAGCTTCAAATTAGGTTATCCCGTGGAGGGGTTCCCGAGCGGCCAAAGGGATCAGACTGTAAATCTGACGGCTCTGCCTTCGAAGGTTCGAATCCTTCTCCCTCCACCATTTCCTCCTTGTTCTTCCTCTGCAACCCAGCGTTGCGCACATCCTTCTCGAAAAAAATCCGTTATAGTAGCGCGATAGCCCCATGGTCCAATCAATGAACATCGCCCCATGACCGACTTGCTCGAACCGGACAACTCAAAGCCCAGTAGCGCCTTGCTGTTCCGCAAGCAACGAGTACTTCTCGTCGATGATCAGCGTTCGTTTCAGATCATGATGAAGGCGATGCTGCTCAATCTGGGCTTCACCAAAATTGTCATCCTCAGCTCTGCCGAAGAGGCCCGCCGCCGTTGCCAGAAAGAAATCTATGATATCTATCTGATCGATTACAACCTTGGGATGGGCGAGAACGGCCGCCAGTTACTGGAAGGACTCCGCGAGCAGCATAAGCTTCCCCCCGAAGCCGTGGTGTTTATCATCAGCGGAGACAACAGCCGCTCCATGGTCCTCAGCGCCCTGGAGAGCGAACCTGACGGCTACATGATGAAGCCCTTCTCCCAAGAGCAACTGCGTCAGCGCTTGCAGCGGGCTCTGCTGCGCAAACAGCAGCTCAAGGAGCTATTTATCTCCCTGGATGAGAACGATTATCCAGCCGTAATCCGGCACTGCCAGCAAGCCATCGACGAGGGAACCAAATTCGCCACCTTCTGCCGCTGCCTGATGGCTGAAATGCATATGCGCCTCGAAAATCCAGCCGCCGCGCGCGCCGTACTGCGCAGCGGCCTGGCAGCCGGCGAATCCAGCTGGTTGCGCTTAGGACTAGGCAAGGCCTGCTACCTGCTCGGCCAGTATGATGATGCGATCGCCCATCTGCACACCGCCTTGCGCCTGCGTCCGCTGATGATCGATGCCTACCGCTGGCTTTCCGCCGCTTTGCTGGAGAGTAACAACCCGCAAGAAGCCATCGAGACCTTGAGTCGCGCCACCGAAATATCTCCCCAATCGGGCATGCTGCACCGTCAGTTGGCCGAGATGGCTCTGGCGCAGGGGGATTATTTACGCGCACGCGATTCAACAGCCACCATGCTCGATTTGAACCGATTCGACCACAGCAAGATGATCCAACTGCTTGGCAGCTACATCCATTGCCTGATCCTGTACGCGATGAACAGTGAAGACCCCTACCATATCGGTAATCTGCAAAAACAGGTGAACAATGCCCTGTCACGCAATCGCCAGCAGTTGATGGAGAACGGCTTCGACTACGCAACCTTCGAACAGGTCTGCCAAGCGCGGGTCCAGGTGGCTCGCGGCGAGATGGTTCGTGGCAAAAAGATGCTCTATAAGGCCATTCAGCCCTATCAGCACGAACCGGATAACATGACAGCCCCGCTGCTCAGCAATATGGTGTTGGGGCTGACCCAGCTCGGCGAATATGAGTATGCCGAGCAGTTACAAAAACTGATGCAGGGTAAGGATAATGTCGACTCCCTGCTGCTGACCTGTATTCAGAGTAACGCCGATGACGAGGGGCAACAGGAGCGGCAGCAAAAATACCGCGAGCTCAACGAACAAGGGATCCAGGCCTACACCGCCGGACGACTAGATGAGGCACTCACCTGTTTTCGCGAGGCTCTGCGCCGGGCGCCGGCCAATACCAACGCAGCCATCAACAAGGCTCAGGCGTTGCTGCAGCTGGCCAAGGGGCGAGGTCAACCAGTCGCCGAACTGCTGGACGAATGCAGAACCACTCTGGCCTTGCTCGATGGCGTACAACTCAATCCGGCCCAGCTTGTGCGGCTACGCAAACTGCAAGAAGATATGCAATCACACAAGTCACACTAAGAGTCGAATGACTGAGCCAACCAGTGAGAACTCATGAAAGTAGTATCGTTTAATATCAATGGATTGCGCGCAAGACTGCCGCAACTGCAGGCACTCATCGACACCCACCACCCCGATATCATAGGGCTGCAGGAGATCAAGGTGCATGACGATGCCTTTCCTCGCGCCGATGTCGAGGCCATGGGTTATCACGTCTACTTCCACGGTCAGAAAGCGCACTATGGGGTTGCCCTGCTCTGCAAGCAGCAACCCGTAACCGTCACACGCGGCTTTCCTGGCGATGACGAGGAGGCGCAGCGTCGCATGATTAGCGCCCGCTTCGAGCTCGAGGATGGCCGCCAGCTGACCGTGATGAACGGCTATTTCCCGCAGGGCGAAAGTCGGGATCATCCGACCAAATTCCCCGCCAAGGCAAAATTTTACGCCGATCTGCAGCAGCAGTTGGAAACCGAGCACAGTCCGGATGACGAGTTGATCGTGATGGGTGATCTGAACATCTCTCCCGAAGAGAGTGACATCGGCATCGGTGAAGCCAACCGCAAACGCTGGCTGCGCGATGGCAAATGCTCTTTCCTGCCGGAAGAGCGCGAATGGCTGCAACGCCTCAAGCAGTGGGGGCTACACGACAGCTTCCGCGCCCTGCATCCAGATGTGGACAACCGATTCAGCTGGTTCGATTACCGCAGTAAGGGATTTGATGAAAATCGCGGATTACGCATCGATCTGATCCTTGCCACAGCCCCGCTGCTGGCCCGCCTGAGTGATGCCGACATCGATTATCCACTGCGTGCGTTCGAAAAGCCTTCGGATCATGCGCCCATCTGGGCCACGTTCCGCTAAACCTTGGCACCATAGACCAAGGAGGAGCCTCCTTGGTCTATCACACCCCATGCCGAATCGGGTTAGTGCGACGGCAGTGTGAAATTCAGGCTGAGTTGCTCCTTGGCGCGACGAACATTCTCACGGTAACGAGCCAGCTCGGAGATCGGAACACTCTGCTGTAACCCCTCATAGCGATAGCGAACACGCAACAAGGTAGGTCCCATCGGCTCAACTTGCATATCAAAGCGAAAAACCGCGTTATCCAGCGATGAGTGGTAGGGGGCAATCTGCATGGCTTTGGGCAGATGCACCAGAAACTCCTGCTGTAAACGGATCGGGTCGTTCAACATCAAGGGCTGAGTCCGGTTGTTATCAACATCCTTGAGATAGTTGTCGAGGAGATCGGCGTAAATATCCAGCCCCTGCCCTGACACCATCTGCTCACCACCTGGAGTCATATAACTCTCGCTCATCACCAAGCGGTTCTGTTGTCGATCATCGACCACGGTCGGCACCCCAATGGATTCAATATCCCCATAGATGCGACCATAGTAGTCGGCAAAACGACGGCTGATAGACTGAGGTGTCGCCATCAACCACTGGCCTCGCTGCTGTTCAGCCATCTGCCCCTGATACTGGGTCTCGACGGCCAGACGATTCTGATCGCTCTGCACCCAAATTTCATGCCGCACCGTCACGTCAGATGCGCGGTACTCGCCATCCATAGGTGTCAGAGAGCCACTGCCAGGCTCGAGCAGCAAGGCATAGCGCAAGTAGGGAACCGCTATCGTCTGCAGGTTATCCCCTTGATTCAGCTCGGTACCATCCAACCAAACCCGTTTGCCATCGAGCTGCAAGGTAACGATCACATGGTCAAACAGATAGGGTGATGGTTGCTGATTGGGCAAGGCCTCCCCCTGCACCAGGCTGACCAGAGCAGCGGTCGGTGATAACCCCATCGCCTTGAGCAGGGCCATCAACAGGGCTGTTTTATCCTTACAATCACCATAGCGTCGATAGAGAGTGTCCGCCGCATGGCGAGGGCGATGAGAGCCAATGCCATCCTCCATCCCCAGATAGCGGATCTCCTGCTGCACAAAGTGCAGAGCCGCCACAATTTTTCCGGCTTGATCCTTACCCGCCGCCAGTTGATCAGCCAACTGCTGGACCGAAGGATCCACCACGGCAGCCTGGTCATACAGAGGCTGAGCCCAAGCCACCACATCACTCCAGGTAGCGAATTCACTGACGCTGAGTATGCGGTTCGGGTTATACCAGGCTGGTGCATCACTCTGCACCTCTACCGCAGGGACGTTTTCCTGTTGCCAGAGGATCTCCCGTTGCCCCGAGGAGTCACTGATCTTGACCTGAACATCACTCTCTTTGGGGGCTTGAAAGAACAGGGCCCGGCTCGGAGCCACCAACAGCCGTAGGCTGTTACGCGCAATTGGGACATCCCAGTCCATCGCCAGGGTATCGCTGTAACGACCACCCATCACGGGGTTATTGCCCTGCACCGTGAAGCTGTATTCGAGTACATCGCCGACCCGAATATCGGGCAGGATCAGGTAAGCCGTCCGGTTACCTGAATAGAGAAAACGGGAGAGATCGGCTTCGCGCTGGAAGACTCGAAGCTCATTGGGTTCCAGACGATCCAGTGGTTTACCATCACGCCATACCCGGGCCTTGTGGATGGTCAACGTCTCGTAGCTGGGATCAAAGTCGAAAGCCAGCTGGGAGGACTTTTCCAGCCCTTCGGTACTGCTGATCTGGATCACGTAGCGGCTGTAGCGCTGTACCTGGGATGAATCGACATAGTTCTGGCGATCGACCAGCAGATAGCGTTGACCAGACACAGCCGACTGAGTCGTGGTCTTGGGGATCGAGACAGCTTGCAACCAGGATGGTTCGGCAGCGAAAAGAACCTGCTCGGCCGCCTGGAGAGGAAAAACTCCACACAGCAGCAGTAAGGTGAACAACAGAGCGCGCAACGACAGGCTCCTTAAGAACCCTAGAAACAAAACGGTGACATGATAACACGTCACCATACTGCCAGCAGCCACAACCTAGACAGTTCGCGGCCTTAAATGCACATGCCAACGCTGTTCAAGACGTCGGAAAAGCCACACCAGGCACAAACTCAGCATCATGTAGAGCAATCCGGCCGTGAGAAAAGCTTCAAATGGACTGTAATAGCGGGCATTGATGATGCGAGCCGCCCCGGTCAGATCCACAACCGTGATGATTCCGGCCACCGCAGAGGCATGGAGCATGAAGATCACCTCGTTACTGTAAGCCGGTAAAGCCCGACGCATAGCACTCGGCAGTATGATCCCTTTCATGGTTTGCCACGGGGTCATGCCGAACGCTTGGGCCGCCTCAATCTCACCACGCGGGATGGTACGAATGGCCCCACGGATAATCTCAGCCGTGTAGGCAGCTGTGTTGAGCATGAAGGAGAGCAAGGCACAAAACCAGGCCTCCTGAAACCAGTTCCAAGCCCATGACTCTTTAAGCCAGCTCCACTGCCCGGCACCGTAATAGATGATGAACAGCTGAACCAACAATGGGGTGCCACGAAAGAAATAGATATAAGCCCACGCCGGGAGGCGCAACAGGGGGTTCTGGCTATTACGGCAGATCCCGAGTGGAACCGCGATCAACAGCCCAAGGCAGAGTGAGGTTGCCACCAGCCAGACGGTATTTCCTAACCCCTGCAGATAGGTGGGCCACTCCTGAACGATAATCGAAAAATCAAACATGGCTTACCTCGTCTGAATGGCGTAGTGGCGTTCGGCCCATTTGAGCAATGTGGTCGAAAACGCGGTGAAGACCAGGAAGATCAGAGCGACCGCCATGTAAAACGTAAACGGCAGTTGGGTCGTTCCGGCAGCCAGCCCCGCTTTACGAACCATGTCGTCAAGACCAATCACAGAGACCAGAGCCGTGGTCTTGAGCAAGACTAACCAGTTGTTACCAAAGCCGGGGAGTGCGTGGCGAACCATTTGGGGAAAAAGAACTCGTCTGAATACCTGCGCGGGCGTCATCCCGTAGGCAGCGGCGGCCTCGAGTTGACCACGATCGACCGCCAGAATGGCACCCCGGAAGGTTTCCGCCATGTAGGCACCAAAGATGAAACCAATCGTCAGCACACCGGCAATAAAGGGGCTGATATCAATGTATTCCGGCACATAGGCCGTCCATTCATGGTTGGCATTCCCCTGTGCCAGCCACTCATTGAGCCGTTCATTGATGAAGGTACACAGAAAGTTGACAAACACCTGGCCGCCAAAGAACAGCAGCATCATCAGCACCAGATCAGGAATACCGCGGATCACAGTGGTATAGAGGGTTGCCAGGCGTCTGGCAGTGCGATAGCGCGACAATTTTGCCAAGGCGCCAATCATGCCCAGGATCATGGCCAGCACCACCGAAAGCAGTGACACCTGCAACGTGACCCAGGCTCCTTCCAACAAGGAGACCTCATAACCCTTTAAATCAAACATCGTCACATCCATTGACGACGGGCCCGCAGGCCCGTCTAGTACCCAAGCAATTATTCGCCGAAGGCATCGAAGTCAAAGTACTTGTCGTTGACTGCCTTGTACTTGCCATTGGCGCGCATATCTTTGATGGCCTTGTTGAACATAGCTTTCAACTCACCATCACCCTTGCGCAGCGCCACACCGGCACCAATACCGAACCAGCGAGGATCGGTCAAACCTGGGCCGACCAACTCATAATCCTTACCGTCCTCTTTCTTGATCAGACCATCCAGCAAGGAGGCGTAGTCAGCCAGCACGTAATCCACACGACCGGACTTCAAATCCAGATAAGCCTCTTCGGCGGTGCCATAACGCTTGATATCGGCGCCCGGGAAATTATCCGTGATGTAGGAGTCCATCGACGTTGCACGCTGAACCCCAACCTTCTTGCCATTCATAAAATCAGCGGTCAGCTCCAGTTTGGTGCCCTTTTTAGTCGCAAAGCGAGCAGGAACGTGCTGGTACTTGTCCGAGAAATCGACGCGCTTCAACCGCTCCGGAGTGATGTCCATGGTAGAGATGATGGCGTCAAACTTGCGAGCCAACAGGCCAGGAATCATGCCGTCCCAATCTTGCTTGACGATGGTGCACTCGACCTTCATCTCGACGCACAAGGCTTTGGCCATATCGACATCGAAACCAGTCACATCACCATTGGCTTCTGTGCGTGAAAAGGGTGGGTAGGATCCTTCGATACCAATCCGCACACTCTTCCACTCCTTGGCCTGAACACCACCAGCAACCACCAGCGCCATCATGGCCGCAACCCATACTTTCTTCATATCTGACTCCTTGACCTGATTAATAGATGGACGAAATAAACTGTTTGAACCGTTCTGATTTCGGGTTAGCGAAGAGTTCTTTCGGATCCCCTTCTTCTTCCACCATTCCCTGATGCAAGAACATGACCCGATTTGATACATCACGCGCAAATGTCATTTCATGGGTGACCACCAGCATGGTTCTCCCCTCTTCAGCCAGGTTGCGCATGACCTGCAAAACCTCGCCGACCAGCTCAGGATCGAGCGCCGAGGTCGGCTCATCGAACAGCATCACTTCCGGATCGACGGCCAACGCACGGGCAATGGCGGCACGCTGCTGCTGCCCACCCGACAGATGGCCAGGGTAATAGTCGCGACGCTCATAGAGACCGACGCGATGCAGCAGCATCTCCGCTTTTTCAATGGCTTCGGCACGCGGGATCTTGAGTACCTGGATGGGGACTTCGATGACGTTTTGCAGAACCGTCATGTGTGACCAGAGGTTAAAGCTTTGAAACACCATGGCCAGACGTGAACGGATACGTTCAACCTGCTGGCGACTCTCCGGGAAGCGCTCGCCCAACTTGGAGCTCTTCATCCGGATCAGTTCACCATGCACCAGAACATCCCCGGCTGATGGAGTTTCCAACAGATTGATACAACGCAGAAAAGTTGACTTCCCCGAACCCGAGGAGCCGATGATCGAGATAACGTCCCCTTTGTGGGCCGTCAGATTGATGCCTTTTAGAACCTCATGAGAACCGAAATTCTTATACAGATTTCGAACCTCAAGCGTGGCCACGTCACTCATGTTCAACAACCTTGTCTCTTTGTGTGCCTTCCAGGCAGGGATTTATCTCAGCGATAAAACACGCTCACTGGCCCTAGAAATAGCAGTGAGATCACAAATTACAAGATGAATGGCAGATTGAGAAGCAGACAACCGAATTTTAATTCAAAAAAATATCAATTTTTGCATTATTAACGCACCAATGCCGCATATAGGTGCATGCGTTCAATGATAGTGCCCCATCGAGATCCCCAATGGGATCTGTTGTAAGCGGCTTAATGCGCAGGCAAAAATTTTACTGCCGCACACCAGGTTATCCAATGCCAGATGTTCATTCGCCTGATTGGCCGTGTTAGGAAACTCCGGGAATAGAGCCCCAAACGATACACAATTTGGCAACGAACGGGCGAAACTTGCCGCACCAGAGGCAATCGCATGTCGCGCATCACCAGTAATATCGCGATAACTATCACTCAAGAGCGTAACCAGAGGTGAAGACTCGGCAATATGGAGTGGAGGGAGATGCCTTAACTCATCATAACGCCAGCCTAGACGAGCAACCGCCTGCAGCAACTGAGCGCGGAATGACTCGATATCGACAGTGACCGGGATCCGGATATCCAGATCGATGCGACTCTCTTGCTCATCGATCTGCAGGCCAGACAAATTCACGGTCAGCTTGCCACTGCAAGCATCCTCGATATCCCCCAGCAAGGCGCGGACATGAGGATCGTTGCCAACCACCAGACTGCAGAAACCAAGGGCCGGATGCTGATAACCAATCGACAACAAAGCCTGGCTCAGACGAATGATGGCATTGATTCCAGCACAATCACATCGCTCAGCCGGTGCCGGCTGCCCCAGCACCACAGTGACGCCATTGTCGTCATACCAGGGGAAATTGACCGAATCGAGCCTCTTCTGGAGCGCCTTTTGGCGCTTGCCCTGGTAGATGGCCCGATCAGGTACCGAGCCAAAGGTTCCACCACAGGCGATACTCAGTTCGCTCGAGCCCGGCCCATACAACGAAACTTGTAACAGACGCTTTTCAGCGTAGACAACAGGAAATGTCCCGGTCGGCGAGAAGGAGATATCTGGAACGCGCTCTTGCCGAACATAGCCTGACACGCTCTGCCACTCCCGGTTGGCATCCAGTCCGAGGATCAGACGAATCGTGTGACGAATGGGAGTTCCAGACTCCTGCAACGCGCGCATCGCAAACAGTGCGGCAACCACGGCCCCCTTGTTCTGTTGCACGCCACATCCGTAGAGCAAACCATTGCGCAGCTCAAGCACCAAGGGATCACTGAACCAATCACCAGTCTCGGCAGGGGCATTGACGTCCAGATGACAGAGAATGCCGATCACATTCGCAGTGGCCTCGCCAGGCAACTCCACGTACCCATAAAAGCCCGCAGGATCCTTATAGCTCCGCAAGCCAAGCTCCCGAGCCAACGCCAGCACATCATCCAAACAGTTGTCGACCCCCTGGCCAAAGGGAGTATTGCTCTGATCTGCTTGGAAATAGCTAGGATGAGCCACCAGTCTGGCCAATGCGGCAACCATAGATGAAGATTGCCCGTCCAACCACAGACTCCCGGCTTCGTGGCGTGAAACATCGCCGCTCGATGTAGAGCCAATAACGGATTGGCGGATCATTTGGTCATCGCTGGCAATCATACAACCTCATCCTCTTGCCGATTCTTGATTTCTCTAGGGTAGACCATAAGCAAAAGCATAGGCTTTCGAATTTCATATTCTGTCGTTTATGACAGGTCACTGGCAGCAACACTATCTCTGCACATGTAAACCGAGCCTGAACCGTTGGCAGACTGTTGCCCGCCGACGCTCACATTTTGACCCGGGTCACATTTTCACCGATTTAGTGAATGACTTGCCTCGCCACGGACAAACAGGCACCATCCCGGTTTCACCTCATTTCAGGATTGGTAATGCTGTTTGATGTTCTGCTGATCATGTTGCCCCTCGTTCTCGGTTACGGAATTCGGGTCTCCTCCTCGTCGCTGCTAAAACGCCTGCAATGGTTAACCAGCCAGATGGTCTATCTGATTCTGGCATTGATGGGTATAGGGCTGGCTTTCATCGACAATCTAGGCGAACACATGGCGCAACTGGTGCAAACAGTCGCGCTATTTGCAGTCTGTATCTGTGGTTGCAACCTGGCCGCCCTCTGGTGGCAAGATCGTCGGCGGCCACCGCTGCAAGAAGAGGATGGCTTATCCACTCAATCCAAATGGCAGATGGCCAAAGAGTCGTTGCGTATGGCCTTGGTCGTTGTGCTCGGCTTCGCCGTGGGCCTGCTATTGGAAAAAGGGAGCCTGCCCGTCCACACCTGGAGTAATTGGGCCCTGATGCTGCTGCTGTTCTTTATCGGGATCCAGATGCGCAATTCCGGGATGACGTTGCGCCAGATATTGATCAATGGCTGGGCATTGAAAATTGCCGCAACCCTGGTGATCAGCAGCTGGATTGGCGGCCTGTTGGCCGGGTGGCTGTTGGGCTATCCCTGGTATCAGGGATTGGCGCTCTCTTCGGCGTTTGGTTGGTACTCGTTGTCGGGGATACTGGTCGGCGGGGAGTTGGGCCCCATAATGGGGAGTGCCGCCTTTCTCAACGATCTGGTGCGCGAGTTGCTGGCCATAGTACTGATCCCTCTGCTGATGCGCCGTCATGCCTCGGCCGCCATAGGTTTGGGAGGTGCAACCGCGCTGGACTTCACCCTACCGGTCATCCAGAAAGCGGGCGGCATCCAGGTCGTACCCGTGGCTGTGGTGTCGGGCTTCATCCTCAGTCTGCTTGGCCCCGTATTGATGCTGACCTTCCTCTCGTTCCACGGATAGTCCGGCGCTCAGACAAAACAAAGGGCTGCATCTGCAGCCCTTTTTGATGGGTCGATGACGCTGTTATGCCTTGGCCAGCAGGATATTCAGCATGCGACGCAGCGGCTCGGCAGCCCCCCACAGCAGCTGATCGCCGACGGAGAAGGCTGACAGGAAGTCATTGCCCATGTTCATCTTGCGCAGACGCCCCACCGGCACGCTCAAGGTGCCGGTAACCTTGGCAGGGGTCAGCTCTTTGACCGTCACAGCACGATCATTTTCGATGACGCGAACCCAATCGTTGTGGCTGGCCAGCATCTGATGGATATCATCCAGCGGTACATCTTTCTTCAGCTTGATGGTGAACGACTGGCTATGGCAGCGCAGGGCACCGATACGCACACAGTTACCATCTACGGCAATCGGGCTACCGGAGCGGCCGAGGATCTTGTTGGTCTCCGCCATCCCCTTCCACTCTTCCTTGCTTTGACCATTCGGCAGAGCCACATCGATCCACGGGATCAAGCTACCCGCCAGCGGAGCACCGAACTGGGAGGTCGGGAATGACGGGTCACGCATCGCGGCCGTGACCTTGCGTTCAATGTCCAGGATCGCGGAAGCAGGATCGGCCAGCTCGGTGGCCACCACATCACGCAAGGCCCCCATCTGACTGAGCAGCTCACGCATGTGCCGTGCCCCGGCGCCAGACGCGGCCTGATAGGTAGAAGAGGAAACCCACTCCACCAGATCGTTGGCAAACAAGCCACCCAGACCCATCAGCATCAGACTGACGGTGCAGTTACCACCCACATAGGTTTTGATGCCCCGATCCAGGGCGCTGTCGATCACCTGACCGTTGACCGGATCCAGAATGATCACAGCATTCTCTTCCATGCGCAGCGCGGAGGCGGCATCGATCCAGAACCCCTGCCAACCGGTCGCCATCAGCTTCGGATAGACGTCCTTGGTGTAATCACCGCCCTGACAGGTAATGATGATATCGAGTGCCCGCAGAGCTTCGATATCGAAAGCATCTTGCAGTTGGCCCGCGTCCTTACCAAAGTTCGGAGCAGCCTGACCCGCTTGAGAGGTGGTAAAGAACACCGGCTGGATTTTGGCAAAGTCATTTTCTTCAACCATACGGCTCATCAACACTGAGCCAACCATGCCACGCCAACCGATCAAACCTACTTTTTTCATCTTGAATCCTGCCCTGGAAAATATAGTGAAGCACAATGGTGACCACATTACGGATTGGCGCAAACTCTGCAAGTCGTTTTCCGCAACATGACGTGCCAGACATTGCAATATCTGCATGACGACACCGCGCACCACATTTCATCCTCATGGCCCGCTGGTATGCCGCTGCAGCAACCAGTACACTAGCGCTCGCTCGACAATTAACAGGTCGATAACAATTCAGCTCATGGAATCATACCGATGCAAACTTTCATCCCCGGGAAAGACGCCGCCCTCGAAGCCTCTATCGAGCGCTTCCAACACAAACTGCGTGAACTAGGCTTTGACATCGAAGAAGCATCCTGGCTCAACCCAGTACCCCACGTCTGGTCGGTACATATCCGAGACAAAGAGTGCCCGCTCTGTTTTACCAATGGCAAAGGTGCCAGTAAGAAGGCGGCTCTGGCCTCGGCCCTGGGCGAGTATTTTGAGCGGCTGTCGACCAACTACTTCTTCGCCGACTTCTATCTGGGGGAAGCGGTTGCCAATGCTCCTTTCGTTCATTACCCCAACGAGCAGTGGTTCCCCATCCCCGAAGACGGTGAGTTGCCAGACGGCCTGTTCGATGACTACACTCTGGAGTTCTACGATCCGCAGGCTGAACTCTCCGCCGACATGCTGATCGATCTGCAATCCGGCAATGAGGAGCGCGGCATCTGCGCTCTGCCTTTTGTGCGTCAGGATAACCAGCAGCAGGTTTACATCCCGGTCAACGTGGTCGGCAACCTCTATGTTTCCAACGGCATGAGTGCCGGTAACACACAGACCGAGGCGCGAACCCAGGCGTTGTCCG